>JBBAVQ010000407.1:0-2019 GCA_040397625.1 Pirellulales bacterium
TACCGTGCCCAGCGGTTCGGGGCGACGGTCGCAGGCCTGTCCGACAAGCTTGTCGACTACTATGTCGAAGCGGTGGACGCCTTTGGCAACCTGACGAAGACGGACATTCAGCACGTCTACATCGGGACGGGCTCCGGGACGACCGACGGCGGCGGGGGCACTCCCGGCGGCGGCGGCGGGGGAGGCACACCCCCCACGCCCTCTGGTTTCACGATGGACGGCGCGCTCGACGCCTCGGCCACGCTCGCTGCTCAGAAGAACGGGATGAGCCTCTGGGTGGGCACGAATGGCAGCAGCCTCTATGTGGCCACGCCAGATGCCGGCGAAGGCAGCGACCACTTCGTGTTCGTGGCAAAAGCGCCGGGGGCTCTCGTGGCGGCTCCATGGGCGAAAGCCGGCCAGGTGGCCCAGTGGGATGCATACCTCGCCGACGAAAACGACAACACCTACTCCGCCTGGTTCGATGCCGAGGCCGCCGGTGTTTCGGCCACCGGTGCGAACGGCGGCGTGCTCGAGGGCGTGATCAATCTCATGGACGAGTTCGGTTCCTATCCCGACGCGGTGTATCTGGCCGTGGGACTGTATGGCAATGGGAACAGCGGCACGCTGCTCGCCAGCCACCAGCTTCCGGGCACGCTCGACGGCGACGGTACGCTCCAGGCGAACGAGTATCTTCGCGTGCCCCTCGCTCCGTTCGCCGTCACGCTGAACGTCACGTCGGGCCGCCAGACGCAGAGTCAGGCCGGGTATGCGTCGGTTGCGGGTAACGCGCGGCTCATCAAGACGGGCAGCGGCATCTGCGTGCTCGATTCCGTGAACGGTTACACGGGAAGCACCGACGTCTGGGCTGGCGTGCTGGAGGTGGCGAATGCCGCCGCGCTGGTGAACTCCGTGGTCTCGGTGGCCGATGGCGGCCGCCTCCGCGTGGCTGGCAGCCTGCGAGCCACCTGCGGTGATCTCGACCTGCTCGGGGCCGTGGACGTCGGTTCGGGAGCCCTGACGGTGACGGCGGGGCTCACCGATGCCGAGATCCGCGCGGCGCTCGCCCTGGGCAGAGGCGATGGCTCGTGGACCGGTGCCTCCGGCATCACCTCGAACGCGGCGGCGGTGGCGGTGGCCGCAGGCCAGGCGCGGGCGGTTGGGTGGCTCCGCGGAAGCGACGGGGCCGTCATGCTCGCGTTTGCCGCCCCCGGCGACAGCAATCTCGACGGCGTGCTTGACGTGCTTGACGCGGCCAATCTGTTGGCTGCTGCTCGGTTTGACACCGCGGTGCCCTCGACCTGGACGGAGGGAGATGCCAACAACGACTCCGTGGTGGACATTCTCGACGTCGCAGACTTCATGGCCACCGCCCTCTTCGATGCCGGCTCATACGGGTCGGCTGGCATGTCCGAGCCGGTCGCTGCGGTACCGGAGCCGGCCTATGGGGTGTTCACGCTTGCTGCGGTGCTGGCATGGGCCGCGCAGCGCTACCGACCCATACGATAAAATCCAGCGGCTCATACCTCAGCCAACGAAGACTGGGTGACGCGACGACACCCACACACGTCCCGCCGCCGCCGAGCGTGTTGCTGGCCGGCTACGGTGGCCAATCAAAAACAGTCGTTCGCCACCTCGGTGCGGATGAGCTGCCGCAGCCGGCAGATTGCCTGCTGCTCGGCGGCCTTGCAGTCCTTCCAGAAGCTCCGCAGTTCGTCGCGCCACTCGGCATTGGCGATGTACTGGTCGTACCGCCAGAGGGCGTCGAGCCTGCGGCTCAGCTCGTGGACGAGATCGTGGTCGTGGTCGCGACAGCCGGCGGTCTCTCCGATGTGGGCGAACTCTTGTTCTGCGGCGATGGGCATCGTTGTCGTCTCCGGGGGCAAAACTGAACCGGGCGTCTCCGGCCCTGGAGTGAAACTCTCGCGTCGTCTGCGACCGCTCGTCGTGTCAGCCTAGGCGAGTCGTGGGTCGCCAAGAAGCGAGTTGCGGGATTCCTCGCAAGGCAGCGGCCGGACACTCTGCGGCAGTCGTGGTTCC
>JBBAVQ010000408.1:0-2007 GCA_040397625.1 Pirellulales bacterium
GGCGGTTCAGTTCGCACCGCATGGTGATGGACTACGCCCGCGCCTGCTACGTGCCTGCAGCCGGCGGCGTGTCGTGCGACATGACGAACCGGTAACGGAACCCGTAGCACAGGGCGTCAATCTGTGTCTGTCGTAGCACAGGTTTTCAACCTGTGCCTCTCTTGCCCGTCTACTCGTCGAGGGTCCGCTTGCCGCGGAGGAAATGGTGGTAGTGCTGGGCGAAGCGATGCGCTTCGTCGCGAACGTATTCGAGCAGCCGGAGCGAATACGAGTCGCGGGAGAGCCTCAGCGGCTCGCTCCGCCCCGGCACGAAGACCTCCTCCTCCCGCTTGGCCAGCGAGATCACGCACTGGTTGTCCACGCCCAGGCTCTCCAGGGCGTCGAGGGCCGCCGCGAGCTGCCCCTTGCCGCCATCGATCAGGAGGATATCGGGGGGCGACTCGCCCTCGCGGGCCAGCCGGGCGAACCGTCGCGACACCACCTCGTGAATGCTCTTGAAGTCGTCGATGCCATCGACCGTCTTGATGCGATACCGCTTGTAGCCCGGCTTGAAGGGGAGGCCGTCGATGAACTGCACGAGGCTCGCCACGGTCTCGTTGCCGGCCAGGTGGGCGATGTCCACTCCCTCGATCACGCGGGGAGGCTTCTCCAGACCCAGCACCTTGGCCAGGCCGGCGAGCCCCTTCTTCGGATCGACGAGAAACACCTCGGGCTGCACGTGCTCCTCGAGATCGCCGCGCTGGTCGAGCGTTTCCAGCAGCCGGATCTCGTCGCGGAGCCTCGCCGCCCGCTCGAACTCGAGTGCCTTTGAGGCTTCCAGCATCTCCTTGTGCATCTCGGCGAGCAGTTGCTTCTTGCCGCCGTCGAGGAATGTCTTCAGCCGGTTGATGTCTTTGCGGTAGTCCTCCTTGGAGATCCGCAGGTTGCAGGGGGCGGTGCACTGGTCGATCGAGGCGAGCAGGCAGGGGCGAAACCACCGCCACTGTTCGTCGTCGGCGTCGATGTCAAGCGTGCAGGTGCGGAACTTGAAAATCCGCTGCAGCACCACGATCGCGCCGCGGAGCGAGCCCGCGCTCGTGAATGGTCCGTAGAGCTTTACCCCTTTTTGTCGCGGCGTCCGCGTGAACTCGACCCGTGGAAAGTCTTCATGGGTCGTGATCTGGAGATACGGAAAGGTCTTGTCGTCCTTGAGGTCGGAGTTGAACCGCGGCTGCACGTCCTTGACGAGCCGGCTTTCGAGCAAGAGGGCGTCTACCTCGCTGTCGGCCTCGAGGTAGTCGATGTCGCGAATCTCGCGGACGAGATCGGCCGTGCGACGGTCTTCGGCGGCCGCCTTGAGGAAGTAGCTCCCTGCACGGGCCCGAAGATTCTTGGCCTTGCCGACGTAGATCACCCGGCCCGCTGCGTCCTTCATCAAGTAGACGCCCGGCGTCTGCGGAAACGATCGCACCTTCTCGGCCGCGACCGATCGATCCACTGCCGCCGCTGCGGCGTCGGTGTCGGCCGGCGTCGTCTCCGCGGGAATCTCCGACTCGTGTTCGTGGCCCGTGCTCATGGCCGGATTGTAGGCGGCGGCGACACGGTCCAGGCCCTCGGCCTGAGGCATCGCCGGCTACAGGGCCCGGCGATGCTTGCGGCGGGCCGGCTTCGCCGGCTGCGGGGGTGCTGCGACAGCAGTTGCGGGGGCCGCCGCCGCTCGCTCACGGCCTTCGCTGCGGCCCGAGTCGCGTCCGCCTCGGCCTGGCCGGCCACGGCCACGCGTCCGCCGCGCCGAGTTCTCCCGCGGTGAATCCGACCGCTCCCGTGGCCGTGACGCCTCTGGTTCGTCGGCGTGATGCCCCGCGGGCGGCTCGTTGCGGGCCGGGATCGACCGCTTCAGCAGTCGTTCGATCGCCACCAGCCGCGGCCGCTCCTCGGCGTCGCAGAAGCTCACGGCGGCGCCGGTCTGGCCCGCGCGGCCGGTGCGGCCGATGCGATGCACGTAGGTCTCGGGCTCGTGCGGCAGTT
>JBBAVQ010000409.1:0-2002 GCA_040397625.1 Pirellulales bacterium
ACCATGGCGACCATCTCCCACGCTTCCCGGCACGTCGTCGGGGTGGTTGCTTCGCCACCATGAATCGAGCGATTTGCCGCAGAACCGAACACTGAACGCGGGTATACTATCGGCATTCGCCGGTCCTGGCAAGCAGATTTTCTGGACGGCTGTACAGGCCGCAGATTCTGCGATTTCGGCCGCGAGACACGGTGAGCGACCGCCGACCAGGGCGGGGAGATCTCGGCTACCCCAGTTCCGTGTATTTCCGTGCCGTGCCGCGGGCCTTGCTGACGGGGTACTTCCGGGCGTTGGCCGCGGTCTTGGCCCGGACGGCCTCGTCGATGTCCACGCCGAGGCAGTCGGCCAAAAGCAGTGCGCAGATCAGGACATCGGCGAGTTCGTCGACAACCTCCTGCCGCTTGGCGGGGGCCGCGAGGTCGGCAGTCACCTCGTCCTTCGACTTCCAGAGGAAGTGTTCCTGGAGTTCGCCGGCCTCGATCGCGATCGCCGCGGCGAGATCCTTGGGGTTATGAAACTGCTTCCAGTCGCGGTCATCGCGGAACTTCCGCAGGAGTTCCAGGAGCGGCTCCCAGCCCCCCTGCCCTGCCTGACGCTTCTCCTTCTTGGCCGGTCGCTTCATGATGGTATGAGCCTACCCTCTCCCCGGAGCCTTTTCCCGTGCCCCACGACGCCGCTGCCGAGATGCGAGAATCGCTCGAACGCCGCTACGGCATTCCTCCCGACCGGTTCTGCGGCCTCACCGCCGACGAGATGAGCCGAGCAATCGTCGCCCACGACGGGGGGCCGCGGGCCCCTGGGCAGGCGGTCGGCTACAACCCGATCGGCTCGACCGAAACCCGCATGGGCTGGCTTCGCGAAGCCTTCGGATCCGACGCCGACGTGGAGATGCTCCGGCTGCGGGTGCAGTTTTTCATGGGGCGTGTGCGGGAGGCCCTCGCCGTGGACTGGATGCTCGACAACCAGCAGTTCGACCAGGCCGTGTGGGATGGGCTCGCACTGCACTACCCAGACCTCACGGCCGACGCCCGCGGCGTGATCGCGGGCAACTACTCCTACAGCCACGCCAAGTGACACCCCCGTAGCACAGGTTGCCAACCTGTGCCCAAAGCATCGCAGGTTGAAAACCTGCGCTACCGACCAAACGCTGGAACCCGGAACCCAAACCGCCGCCACGAAGGCGGCGGCCGCCCGTCACGGGGCAGGATGTCGGTGTTTCGCGTGTCGCTGCCCGGAGGGCGGCGAGTCAGGCGCGGCGAACCTCGGCTTCGCCCCGCCTGACCCAAGCGAAAACGGGCAGGATGCCCGTGTTTCGCGTGAAGCTAGAACGTCAGCATCTGCCGGTATTCGGCCACGCGGCGGTCGAGGTCGGCCCGATCGATGCCGGCGAGCCGATCGAGGCTGAAGTCTTCCACCGTGTAGCTCGCCGTCACCACGCCGTAGGCGAGGGCTTCTTTCAGCGACTGCGGGTCGTAGCGGTCCTTGCTCGCGAGGTAGCCCATCATGCCGCCGGCGAAGCTGTCGCCCGCGCCGGTCGGATCGAGCACCTGCGGCGTCGGATAGGCAGGGAGAACGTACATCTCGTGTTCGCTGAAGAACATCGCCCCGTGCTCGCCCTTCTTGATCACCACGAACTTCGGCCCCATCGCGCGAACCTTGTGGCCGGCCCGCACGAGGTTCTCATCCTCGGCGAGGAGTTTGGCCTCGGAGTCGTTGAGCACGAGGCCGTCGATCCGCTTGAGCAGCGCCTCGAGTTCGTCCCGCTGGATGTTGATCCAGAGATCCATCGTGTCGGCCACGGTGAGCTTCGCGTCGGGCACCTGGTCGAGCACCGAGAGCTGGGTCACCGGCGAGGCGTTGCCGAGAAACACGAACTTGCTGTCGCGGTGGTTCGTCTGCAGCTTCGGCTTGAACTCGCCGAACACGTTGAGGTGCACCTCGAGCGTTTCGCGGTCGTTCATGTTGGGGAGGTAGCGGCCCCGCCAGCGGAACGTCTTGCCGC
>JBBAVQ010000410.1:0-1998 GCA_040397625.1 Pirellulales bacterium
GTGACCTCCACGAGTTCGTCGTCTTCGATGTATTCGAGCGCCTCCTCGAGCGACATCCGCCGTGGCGGCTTGAGGAGAATGTTGCGGTCGCTGCCGCTCGCCCGCATGTTCGTGAGCTTCTTTTCCTTCGTCGGGTTCACGGTCATGTCGTCGCTGCGGGCGTTTTCACCGCAGACCATCCCCTCGTAGACCTCGTCGCCCGGCTCGATGAAGAGATCGGCCCGCTCCTGCAGACCGTCGAGGCCGAAGGCCACCGCCTTGCCCGGCACCATCGACACGAGCACGCCGTTGGCGCGGCCCGCCACCTCGCCCTCCACCGGGGCCCACTTCTCGAAGCGGTGGTGCATGATCGCCGTGCCCTGCGTGGCGTTGAGCACGCGGGTGCGGAGGCCGATCAGGCCGCGGGCGGGAATCGAGAAGGTGGTGTGGGCAAACTCGCCCCGCGATCCCATGTGCTTGAGCTGCCCGCGGCGGGCACCGGTGAGCTCCATCACCGGGCCAAGCTTGTCGTGGGGCACCTCCACCACGAGCGTCTCGAACGGCTCCATGGTGGTGTCGCCCTCTTTGCGGAGGATCACTCGCGGCTTGCCGACGGAGATCTCGAAGCCCTCGCGCCGCATCGTCTCGATCAGCACGGAGAGGTGGAGCAGGCCGCGGCCCGACACGGCGAACTGCTCCGTGCCCGCGATCGGCTCCACGCGGAGTGCCACGTTCCGCTCCAGCTCCTTCTCCAGCCGGTCGCGGAGGTGCCGCGTGGTGAGGAACTTGCCGGAGCGGCCCACCAGCGGCGACGTGTTGATGCTGAACACCATCGAAAGCGTCGGCTCGTCGACGGTGAGCCTGGGCAGCGGGCGGGGGTCGGCCGCATCGCAGATCGTGTCGCCGATCTCCACATCCTCGATGCCGCTCACGGCCGCGATGTCGCCGGCGGTCGCCTCCTCGACGTCCACGCGGCCGAGTTTGTCGAACAGCTGCACACCCACGAGCTTCGCCGGCACGAGGGTGCCGGCCGCCGTCGACCGCACGACCTGCGAGTTCTTGGTGAGCGCGCCCGATTCGATTCGGCCGATGGCGATGCGGCCCACGTAATCCGACCAGCCCAGCGTGGTCACGAGCATCCGCAGTGGTGCCGTCGGATCGACGAGCGGGCCGGGGATCTTCTCCAGCACGAGGTCGAGGAGCGGCTGCATCGTGCCCTCGCGGACCGCCGGGTCGTGGGAGGCGTAGCCGCCGCGGCTCGAGGCATACACAAAGGGGAAGTCGGCGAGGTCGTCATCAGCGCCGAGTTCGAGGAACAGGCCGAGGATCTCGTCGAGCACCTCCAGCGGCCGGGCGTCTGGGCGGTCGATCTTGTTGACCACCACCACGGGCCGCAGTCGGCACTCGAGCGCCTTGGAGAGTACGAACCGCGTCTGCGGCATCGGACCCTCGGCGGCGTCAACGAGCACGAGGGCGCCGTCCGCCATCCGGAGCACCCGTTCCACCTCGCCGCCGAAGTCGGCGTGGCCGGGGGTGTCCATGATGTTGATCTTCGTACCCTTCCACTCCACCGCGATGTTCTTGGCGAGGATCGTGATGCCCCGCTCCTTTTCGAGGTCGTTGGAGTCGAGCATCCGCTCCGAGAGTTGACTGGCACGGAACTGGCCGCTCTGTTGCAAGAGGCAGTCAACGAGCGTGGTCTTACCGTGGTCGACGTGGGCGATGATCGCGATGTTGCGGATGTCGTTGCGGCGGGTGCCGGCGGAAGTCTGGACGTTGGGCGCGGAGGTCATAGTCGGGGGCCGCGGCGGCAAGCCGTCGGCGTTGAAGGGAGGCGGGGAAGCTGGCGGCGATTATTCGGAAAGCCCGCCAAACTGCCTAGCGAGATGCTGGCGGTCGGGACGTGGCGGGCGGCAGGGCGGGAGTGGCGACAGAGGAGAAGGAGTGGAGACGGAGGGGCTCGAACCCTCAACCCCCGCCTTGCAAAGGCGGTGCTCTCCCAATTGAGCTACGTCCCCG
>JBBAVQ010000411.1:0-1983 GCA_040397625.1 Pirellulales bacterium
CGAGACGGGCCACGTGGTGTTTGGCACGCTCCACACCTCGAGCGCCCAGGGCACGATCAACCGTATCATCGACGCCTTCCCCACCAACCAGCAGGAGCAGGTTCGCACGCAGCTCTCCACCGCCATCATCGGCGTGGTGTCGCAGGCCCTGCTGCCCAAGATCGGCGGCGGCCGCTGCGCCGCCTACGAGGTGCTGGTGGTGGACGACGGCATCGGCAACCTGATCCGCGAGAACAAGACCTTCCGCATCAACTCGTCGATCCAGACGGGCGCCAAGAAGGGCATGCGGCTGCTCGACGACGACCTCTTCCGCCTCTGGAATGAAAAGAAGGTTACGGAGGAGGCCGTGCTCGCCAAGGCCCAGAAGGTGGACGACCTCGCCAAGCGGATCCTGAACGCCAAGCAGGGCATCTTCGACGACGAGGAAACGATCGCCCGCAAAGCCAAGGACCACGACAAGTAACACAGGCTCCCCCGTAGCACAGGTTTTCAACCCCGTAGCACAGGTTTCCAACCTGTGAAAAAACGCCACACAGGCTCCTCCGTAGCACAGGTTTTCAACCTGTGAAAAAACACCACACAGGTTTTCAACCTGTGCCGCCCCACCCGCGACCCCCATCATGGCCCTCAAGCGCATCGGACAAATCCTGCTCGACCTCGGACTCGTCGACGAGCTGCAACTCGAGACCATGGTGGAGGAACAGTCGTCTCGGGGCGGCGAACTCCTCGGCCGGGTCGGCGTGTCGCTCGGCTTCTACACCGACGAGCAGCTCGGCGAGGCCCTCGCCGAACAGTGGGGCACGACCTTCGTCACGCTCTACGACCGGCAGATCCCCTCCGACGTGATCCACCTGATCAGCGAGCCGATGGCCCAGCTCTACCGGGTCGTGCCGCTGGAGCTCAAGGGCAACCGCCTCACGGTCGCCTCGGCCGATCCCCAGAAGATCCAGATCGCCGACGAGCTCCGCACGCTTCTCGGCTACGACATCCACATCTGCGTGGCCACCGAGGCCGAGATCACCAAGACGATCGAGAAGCTCTTCTCGTCCGAGAACGAGAGCGTGGAGTCGCTGGTCTCCGACCTGGAGAGCGACAACGAGCTCGCCGCCGCGGCGGCTGCCGCCGGCAAGGACGGGATCACCGACCTGACGAGCGTCGAGGCCCTCGCCGAGAGCGCCCCGGTGCGGAAGCTGCTCAACATGGTGCTCCTGCTCGCGATCCGCGACGGCGCCAGCGACATCCACTTCGAGCCCTTCGAGTCGGAGTTTCGCATCCGGCTCAAGGCCGACGGCGTGCTCCAGGAGATGGTCCCGCCGCCGAAGCACCTCGCCTTCGCGATCACCACGCGCATCAAGGTGATGGCGAATCTCGACATCGCCGAGCGGCGGCTCCCGCAGGACGGCCGCATCGAGCTCACGGTGGGCGGCCATCCGGTTGACCTCCGCGTGAGCGTGCTGCCCACGCTCTTCGGCGAGAGCGTGGTCATGCGAGTGCTCGACCGCGGTGTCGTCTCGCTCAATCTCGACAAGATCGGGATGGAGGAGGGGATGCTGCGGAAGTTCCGCGAGGTCCTGAAGCGTCCCAACGGCATCGTGCTCGTGACGGGCCCCACGGGTTCGGGCAAGACCACCACGCTCTATTCGGCGCTCTCGGAGCTCAACGACGTCGAAGACAAGCTGATCACCACGGAAGACCCGGTCGAGTACGACATCGACGGGATCGTGCAGGTGCCGATCGACTCCGAAATCGGCAACACCTTCGCCGCCTGCCTGCGGGCCATCCTCCGGCAAGACCCCGACCGCATCCTCGTGGGCGAGATCCGCGACGTGGAGACGGCCGAGATTGCGGTGCAGGCCTCGCTCACGGGCCACATGGTGTTTTCCACGCTCCACACCAACGACGCCCCCTCCACGGTCACTCGGCTCCGTGACATGGGCGTGCCGCCGTTTTTGATCACGGCCACGGTCGAGGCGATCCTCGCCC
>JBBAVQ010000412.1:0-1975 GCA_040397625.1 Pirellulales bacterium
GCTGAAACCCACCCAACCCCTGCAATGTAGAGCCTCGGAAAAACCCTGTCAAGCATCTCAAAAAAATTTTTTTCGAGATGCGGGCGCACGTCGAAAAAGACTGTTTTGAGGCATTTTTCGACGCGGCCCCGACGAGGCGGCGAAGCGTCTGGGCGGGCGAGACGGGTACCGTCTGCTGCTATCTTCACAACGCGGATCACAACGCGGTGCGGAATCGTGCTTTCGAAGCGTGTGACGTGCTTTCGAATGGTGTGAGAGGAGACGGTCCGATGCCACAGGCACGCCGGCGAGTCCATGGGGACGCGGTCGATCGACGAGGATTTCTCGCCGGAATCACGGCATCCGCGGCCCTCGCCGGCAGCGGTGCGGTGGCTGCCGATCTCGGCCGCGCCCGCACGGTGTCGATCTTCCACACTACCGACCTCCACGGTCGCATCGTGCCCACGAGCACCTATGAGGGGCTCGACGATGTGGGCGGTTTTGCAAGGTGCGCCACGTGCATTCGCCAGTGGCGACGGGAATCGCCGCACTCACTCACCGTCGATGTCGGTGACGTCGTTCAGGGCACTCCGGTGAGCCTCGAGAGCGGCGGCACGCTGATGATCGATCTCTTCAATCGCCTCGGCTACGACGCGTGGACGCTCGGCAACCACGACTTCGACTGGGGGCCCGAGAAACTCGAGGCGATTCTCGAGCGTTCCGCGTGCCCCGTGCTCACCGCGAACGTCTCCCGCGGTGCCGCCCTTTCCGGCGGCTTCGACGGCGCATGGACGCGGGTGCTGCCATGGACGATGAAGGAGGTGGGCGGGTTCCGCATCGCGATCATCGGCCTGATCACGCCTGGCCTGCCCTACTGGCTGCCGCCGGAACTTCTCGGCGGCACGGAGGCGACCGATCCCGCCGTGGCCCTCGCCGCGGCGGTGAAGGAAGCGCGTGCCGCGAAGGCCGATGCCGTGGTGGTGACGGGCCACATGGGCTGGCGATTCAACGACGACTATGCCAACCCCGTGCGGTCGATCCTGCGCGACGTCGATGGCGTCGATGTCTATCTCGCCGGGCATTCGCATCAGGACCAGCCGTCGTGGATGCTGCACGACGTGCTCTGTTCGCAGGCCAGTTATCACGGCATCCACTGCGGGCGGATCGACCTCACGTTCGATCTGGATTCGCGGAAGCTCGTCGATCGTCGGGCGTTCACGATCCTGATGGACGACCGCTTTGACCTCGACCCCGCGGTGATGGCTGCGGCCCAACCCGGGCTCGAGGCGGCCGATGCCACACTCGCCCGCGAGGTTGCGACGGTGACGCGGCCCATCTCCGGCAAGGGCCGCGGCAGCGGCCTGGCCACGTTGCTCTGCGAACTCTTCGCCGCGACGCTGCGGCGGCGCGGCATGGCGGTGGACGCCGTGTTTCACGGCACGTTTGGGACCGGCGATCTTCAGCCTGGCCCCCTCACGGTCGCCGACTGCTGGAAGATCATCCCCTACGAAAACATGCTCGTCACCGCGGAGGTGACGGCGGCCGACCTGCTGGCAATCGTCGCCGAGGATGCGAAGCAGAAGGATTCCGACCGCACGCTCTGGCCGCTGGAGGTCGTCGCGGGGGATGGCGGCGCTCCGGCGCGGCTTCGCCATCAGGGCGCCGACGTGCCGGCCGATCGGCGACTCACGATCGCCCTCAACGCCTACGACGCCCAGTCGGGCGGCCGGCGGCTGATGCGGACCAGGCAGATCCTCGCCGCTCCGGCGGCGAACCGCCGCACCTCGCCGATCGACACGCGGTCGGCCCTGATCGATGGCCTGCTGGACCGCGGCACCGTCGGCTGAGCTGCCGGCCACCAAAGCAGAAGTGCCGGCCACCAAAGGCAGAAGTGCCTGCCAAAAGAAGCCACCAGCAAAAAAAGCCACCAGCAAAAGAAAAGGACCCGTGGTTCGAAAACCACGGGTCCGGTAGCGGCTCTAGAAGTGTGGGTCTT
>JBBAVQ010000413.1:0-1957 GCA_040397625.1 Pirellulales bacterium
GCTGGTCGCTCGCCTTCAACGGCGCCGAGCCCGTGCGGGCCGAGACGATCGACGCCTTCTGCGAGGCCTTCGCGCCGAGCGGCTTCCGCCGCGAAGCGTTCTTCCCGTGTTACGGACTCGCCGAGAGCACGCTGATGGTCACGGGCGGGATGAAGTTCGAGCAGCCGGTGATCCGCTCCTTCGACGCCACCTCCATCGAGACCGGCACCGCGCAGCAACGGCCCGCGAAGGCGGCTGGCGCCCGCCGGCTTGTGGGCAGCGGTCGCGAACTTGATGGCCAGGATGTGCTGATCGTTGATCCCCACACCAGCGAGGCACTGCCCCCGGGGCGCGTCGGCGAGATCTGGGTGAGCGGGCCGAGCGTGGCCCAGGGCTACTGGAACCGATCCGACGAGTCGGCCGCCACGTTCGGCGCGATGATCGCCCAGCCCGACGACGACGACTCGGCGGCCGTCGCCAAGTGGCGGCCGAATCCCGGGCCGTACCTCCGCACCGGCGACCTCGGCTTCTTCGACTCGGGTGAGCTGTTCGTCACCGGCCGGCTCAAGGACCTGATCATCATCCGCGGTCGGAACCACTACCCGCAGGATCTCGAGCACACCGTGGAGGAGGCGAGCGACCTCGTCCGCGCGGGGTCTGTGGCCGCCTTCGCGGTGGACATCGATGACCGCGAGCGGGTGGTTGTGGTGGCGGAGGTCGAGCGCGGCAAGCGGGATCCCCACGAGATCGCCGCCGCCTTCGAAGCGATTCGCAGTAAGTTGGCCCGCGACCATGAGGTGGCGACTGAGGGGATCGTGCTCGTGCGGCCCAACAGCGTCCCGAAGACGTCGAGCGGCAAGATCCAGCGGCACGCCTGCAAACGGCAGTTCCTCGACGGCACGCTCGAGGTGGTCGAGCGATTCGTCAGCTGGGAGCAGCCCGTCGTGCAGGCCACCTCGGCCGCATCGAGTTCCGCCGGCGTCTCGGGCAGCGGCACCCCCCGCCTGGCCCGCAATCGGCCTGTCGGCGAGACGTCGCGGGCCCACCGCCCCGACCGCGAACTGCCGCAGGAGATCGTGCAGACGGTCTTCGACCACGTCCGCCGCATCGCCAAGGAGCGGGCCGGCAACCTCACGCTCGACACGAATATCGTCGAACTCGGACTCGATTCGCTGGAACGGATGGAGATCGTCGCCAGCCTGGAGGAGGCCTTCGGGGCCCGCTTCCCCGAGCAGGTCCTGCCGCTGATCGAGACCTGCCGCGAGGTGACCGAGGCGATCATCGACCACATGCCCTCGGCGGCCAAGGCGCCGTCGGAGCAGACCGTCCGCCTCGACGCCGAACTCGGTGCCGACGTCTGGGACATCGCCCAGTTCCCGGAAGTGCGGGCGCTGGAGCAGAACTTCGCGATGGTCCGCGATGCGGGCCTCGAGAATCCCTACTTCTCCGTGCACGAGGGGCTCACGACCGACCGCACGCAGATCGGCGGCCGCGAGCTGGTGAGCTGGGCCACCTACAACTACCTCGGCATGTCGGGGGAGGCCGAGGTGGCGGCGGCGGCGAAGAACGCCGTCGATCGGTTTGGAACGAGCGTGTCGGCGAGCCGGCTGGTGTCGGGCGAGAAGACGATCCACCAGGAACTCGAGCGGGAGATCGCCCGCTTCGTCGGCACCGAAGACGCAATCACCTTTGTGGGCGGCCACGCCACCAACGAGACGGTGATCGGCCACGTGGTCGGCCCGGGCGACCTCGTGCTCCACGACGCCTTCTCGCACAACAGCCTCCTGCAGGGGGCGCTCCTTTCGGGAGCCCGCCGCCGGCCGTTCCCGCACAACGACTACGACGCCGCCGAGAAGCTCCTCTCCCAGATGCGGAGCCAGTATCGCCGCGTGCTGGTGGTGATCGAGGGCATCTACAGCATGGACGGCGACTTCGCCGAACTGCCGAAGTTCATCGGGCTCGCGAAGCGGCACAAGGC
>JBBAVQ010000414.1:0-1946 GCA_040397625.1 Pirellulales bacterium
GCCGTACGCCTTACGGCGTTACGCTTCCTGGGTCAGGAAGCCCAATCGCGTAAGCGATGGGGGCAATGCGGGTGTCACTTTCACCACGTCGAACACGACCCTACGGAGAGACCGTCGCGATGCCGACTTCGCTTGCCGACCTCAACGCCTGCGATCTGCCACGCTTCCTCGAGGTCTGCGGGCCGCTCTACGAGCACTCCCCGTGGGTGGCCGAGCGAGCTTTTGCACGTCGGCCGTTCGCGTCGCTTGAGTCGCTGCACGCCGCGCTCGTGCAGGCGGTGGCCGACGCGGCGGCCGACGAGCAACTCGCTCTGATCCGGGCGCATCCGGACCTCGTTGGACGCCTCGCCCGCGAAGGCCGGCTGACGGCGGCCTCGACGGGGGAGCAGGCGGCCGCGGGGCTCGACGCGCTGTCGGCGAGCGAGGTGGACGCCTTCGAGCAATTCAACCGCGAGTATCGCAATCGCTTCGGCTTTCCGTTCGTGATCTGCGCGCGGGAGAATCGCAAGGACGCCATCCTCGCCGCCTTCCCCGTGCGGCTCGGTCACACGGCTGAGCAGGAGCGTGTGACAGCCCTTGCCGAGATCGGCAAGATCGGTCGGCTGAGGCTCCTCGACGCGGTGAGCGAGCCGTGACTGCGGCTCGGGGCTGCCCTCTTCGACGGTTCACACGTGATCCTCACGCTCGAGGGCATGGCAGGTGAAAGCCGACCGGCCGTGAGGCCGCGGGCGAATCACGGTGGACGCGGCGTCGTGTGGTGGTTCGCCCCACGCCTCACGGCGTTGGGCTTGGACGGCGGCTGCACGGGATTCAAGCGGGAGCCATCGTGCGTAGGTGCAGGTTGTCAACCTGCACATGCATCCCGCGGCTCATGCGAGATCGGCGAGATTCTCCAGATCGATCAGATCCTTGGGACGGCCTGCGGCCTGCTTCATCCGGCGGAGCCACTCGAGCGAGGCGAATCGTACGCCGTCGAGATCCACCGCCGTCTTCCAGACGGTCGCCACCTGTTCCTCGGGAAACCCGGGCACGTAATCGAAGAGGTCCAGGAACCCCGCCGCGGTGCAGAGCATCATCAGCCGCTCAGCGCGAACGAACGACTCGGTGACGGGATGCGTCCGCTCAACGCCCGTTGCCGGGTCGATCTCGTCGCCGATGAAGCGGGCATCGACTTCGCGGAGGGCTGCCATCAGCTTCGCTTCGGCATCCGGCGACCGGATCCAGAGGACGTCGGTATCTTCAGTCGCCCGCAGCGAGCCGTGAAAGTTCACCGCATGTCCGCCGACGACAACGAACGGCACGCCGTGGCGGGTGAGGATCTCGAGCAGTTTTCGATCAGGCGACATGCGTTCACGGTCTCGGTCGTCGGCCCACGGAGCGAGCGCTGAAGTTGCGGCGGCGGAACCGCGCCAGCCCCTCGGGGTTGGCTTGGAGCAGTGCCCAACCCTCGTCGATCAGCCGCTGCATGGCGGCGAGGCGTTCGCGAGGCGTAAGCGCCCGCACGCGGGCCCGTTCGAGGCGGTCGCGTGGCTTGAGGTTGGGGCTGGGCGGAGGGACGTTGTCGCGCATGGCCACGAGTATACTCGTGGCCACCAGGAGGCTCTTCGTATGGCAAGGCTCTCGACGCACGTGCTCGATACGACGAAGGGCGTTCCCGCGGCCGGAATGCGGATTGACCTGCATAGGCTCGATGCCGAGGGCCTGCCGCGGCACGTGAAGAGCGTGACCACCAATGCCGACGGCCGGACCGACGAACCGCTGCTGACGGGCGACGCGGTGACGGCGGGAACCTACCGTCTCACGTTCCACGTGGGCGAGTACTTTGCGGCCATGCGGTCGGCTGACGCCTGCCGGTTTCTCCGCGAGGTGCCGGTGGTGTTTGGGATCGACGATCCAGCGGGCAACTACCACGTGCCGCTGCTGGTGTCGCCATGGAGCTACAGCAC
>JBBAVQ010000415.1:0-1945 GCA_040397625.1 Pirellulales bacterium
AGCACCGCCGACCGCTCGCGGATCTCGAAGTCGTCGCGGATGCGCGCCCAGAGCCGCTCGAGCTCGGGGTGATCCCAGAGGAGTTCGGGTGAGTCTTCGATGCGGGCGCCGGCGACCACGCGATGCTCGGCGAGCAGCGCCCCGCCGAGGTGCTGGAGGAGTTCGCGGGCCGCGCGGCCACCGCGGCCCCAGTGGTCGAGGTTGGTGGCGAACGGCTCGATCCGCTCGAACTGGCTCTCGATGGCCCGCTCGTGGTGTGCCAGCGACACGCTCTTGGCGAGCACGTCTGCCACGAGCTGCAGCTTCTCCCGGCTGACGTCGTTGAGCACCAGCGTGTTGCCCTCAATCGTCTCCTTGCCGGTGGGCTCGATGCGGATGTCGAGCACTTCCGTCTCCTGGTCGGCCGAGGGGGACGGCTGGCGGATGTGGGGGGTGAGTTGGCGGACGTACTCGTTGATCGCCGCGGGCGAGACGTCGAAGAACACGATCGCGCCGTAACGAAAGATCACGGCCACGCCGTCGCCCGACGGGCGGTGGCCGGCGATCGCGGCGCCGAGCGAAGATCCAATCAGCTCCACGACGAGCGGCGCGTTGCCGGTGCGGTCGGTCGAACCGAGAGCGGCCACGTCGATGCCGGTGCCCACCAGCACGGCCCGCGACTGGAAGCCGAGCCGACCGGCGGCCAGTGGGCCCGCGGCGACGGCGGTGGAGGTCTCGTCGGCCATGGAAGGAGTGCTCCGGCGCGAGGGGTGGTTCTCGGCAAGTGTCCAGCGTCGCATGTGCGGTGATCACGACGCCCGCGCCGCGGACAGGATTCTTGACACCCTCAAGCCTAACAATCAGACGTCAGGGGAAGCTGATGCCACCCGCGAGTTCACCACCATGATCCCCTCAGGCCGCGTCGACCCCGTCATTCTCGGGCACTTGCTCTGCCAGCACCGTGACCTGCACGCTCGGCTGCTCGCCCTGCGGGCCGACTTCGCCGCTGAGCACGACGTCGGCCCGCCGCCGGTGACGGCCATCCGCGACCGGCTGCTGGAGTTGCGAGACCACCTCCGCGACCACTTCGCGCAGGAGGAACAGGGGGGCTATCTTGAGGAGTCGATCGCGAGGATGCCGCGGCTTGCCATGGCCGCCCGCGAGGTGGTGGCGGAGCACCCTCGGTTGCTCGCCGAACTCGACACCTTGGTTGCCACGCTGCCACCACGTGACCTTCGCGACGATTCGTGGGACGAGGCCGCCCGCGGCTTCGCCGCCTTCACCGATCATCTGCTCGCCCATGAAAGGAACGAGAATGCGGTCGTCCAGCAGGGATACAACGAGGATTTTGGGTTCAGCGATTGATCGCCGCGGCCGCTGGTTCGCGGCCGCCGCCGTCGTGGCGGCGGGCTTCGCCGTCTCACGGCTGACAGCCGCCGATCCAGCGGTGCTACCAGATCAGGTGGCCGGCTTCATGCGGGCGAAACTCGCCCACTCGCAGAACGTGCTGGAGGGCCTGACCGTCGAAGACTTCGACCTCATCGACAAGGGAGCGCAGCAGCTCTCGCTCGCCAGCGACGACGCCAGTTGGCAGGTGCTGCAGACTGAGGACTACGCGCGTCAGAGCGCCGACTTCCGCCGCTCATGCGACAGCCTGCGGAAGGCGGCCAAGGCGAAAAACCTCGACGGCGCGGCCCTGGCCTGGATGGAAGTAACGATGAAGTGCGTCCAGTGCCACAAGTACGTCCGCGACGAACGAGCGCCGCGGAACTAGGTTGCTCCTGTAGCACAGGCTGTCAACCTGTGACTGTCTATGATCCGGCGGTTCGGGGCTGCCCACGCCCATCGCGGCCTCCCGTAGCACAGGTTTTCAACCTGTGACTGTCCGCACCCGGCGGCTCGCGGCCTCCCGCGCCCGCCGCTGGACGCGGCACCTGGTGGTGGTTCGCCCCACGCCTCACGGCGT
>JBBAVQ010000416.1:0-1941 GCA_040397625.1 Pirellulales bacterium
TCGAGCAGCACGCGATCAGGACCCAGCGGCAGTTCGTAGAGAAACTCGAAGCCGGCTGCCTGGTCTGGCCGGACGTCCATGACCGTTGGTTCCGATGCCGGCCAGCGCTGAGACGTTTCATATTCATGGCCAATGAAGGTCTGGTAGCCCGCTCCGCCCGGCGGATCGGCCGCTGCCCGCCCGCGACAGTCGAGGACCGCGCGGCAGGACACTTCGGTGGTCCCGCCGACTCTCACGACGGTCGGCGACAGGATCTCGCACGGCTCGCCGCTGCGCACGACGAGTCGGCCTGGGCGAGCCGGCACTCCTGCTCCCGCCCCTGCCAGAGCCAGTGTCGCCTCGCGGAGCCGGTCGGACGTGATCGTCGCATAGGGTATTCGGACCCGCCGCGACAGCCCCGGAAAGCTGACGCGGTAGCCGGGCCAGCGGTGGGCCACCAGCGGCTCGAACCAGCTTCGCGCCTCCTCGGCGACGTCGGTCTCGTGAAACGACCAGGTGTGATTGCCGCAGAGATCCTCGGCCCGTTCCAGAAGCAGGACGGTCGCCTCCGGCTGGTGCCAGGCCACGGCATGGGCCAAGAGGCAGCCTTGAAGACCACCTCCGACGATGCCGAAGTCGAACGCAGGAGCCGATGCCATGGGAGCCGGTGTCATGCTGGGCTCCCGAGGTGCAGTGGATGCGGGGTCCGCTGCCGGGCAGACGGCTCAAACAACGGGGCGACTCCATGCAGGAGCAGATGCGGGACGGCCACGGCGCTCAAGCCGATGAAGGTCGCCCGGATGAGCGTGTGATCCCAGCCCGACCCGCCGAGCACGAGCCACGCCGCCAGCCCGATCAAGGCAATCGCGCCCACGGTCAGAGGTGCGAGGCTCCTGGCCAGTTCCATCCAGCTCTCGCCCAGTTCCCGTCGGAGTCGCCTGAGGCCCCGCGCCGAATGCCAGGCGCAGAAATAGACCGGGAAGCTCACCAGCGGACTGGCCACGGCGAAGAGAGCCACCAGCGACGCGACCAGCGCGTTGTCAGCCATCAAGACCCGCCGTACCTGCCCGCTGCGTTTGCCGGCCGCCAGGCCCTGGAGAGCCCAGGCGACCACTGCGATCGGCAGCATGATCCATGAGCAAGCCGTCAGGAGGCGGGTGGCATCCTGGATGGCAGGGCCGGAGCCCCCCGGTGCGACCAGACCGAGAATCTCGCAGACCTCGCCGCCATGAAACACCAGTGGCGTCCAGATCACGAGCCCTCCGCGGGCAAATCGGAACAGCGGTCGCAGACGCCGTGGGCCGATCGGGAGGCGAGGTTCTTCCTGGCCGAAGTGCCATGCGGAAGCCAGAAAGAATGCCAGGATCGTGGCTGCCGGCGCCATGAACCAGCCGCAGACGATCGCGACCGCAACCGCCAGATACCCAGCCAGAAACACAGGCAGCCAGGCCATCCCGAAGACCGGCTCGAGCCGCGGTCGGGCGAAGCGATGGTCGGCCGCACCGTGAGGCAGGCCGACCACCGTGACAAGCAGCGCCAACACTCCGGCCGTGAAGCCAGCCATGGCCGGAGAAAAAAAGCACGCGGCCCCGATCATCGCCCAGCAGAGCAAGATTACCGAGGCCGCGTGCATGTCATCACTGTTCTTCCGCAGAAAGGGAGGGCCAATCCGGCCGTGGCATGAGCCTAGCCCGCAGCGGTTTTCGTGCTCTTGGCACGGGCGATCAGATAGATCAGCACGCCGAAGCCCGCCTTGGCGGTCATGTCGGCGATGGCGTAGCCGATCTGCAGGCCAACGACGCCCTTGGCGCCAACGATGCCAGCAGCCGCATCAGCGGTGCCAGCCTTCGCCGCCAGGGCGTCGGGCGTGCCACCGAGCGCGTAGGCGATCGGGTAGACGGCCCAGGTGACCAGGATCACCAGGCGGGCGATCTCGAGCAACTTCCGAGCCGCGGGCGGCTG
>JBBAVQ010000417.1:0-1934 GCA_040397625.1 Pirellulales bacterium
TCGCCGCCTCCATGATCGACTGGATCTGCTCCATGTTGTTGACGTTGAACGCGGCAAGTCCGTAGCCGTGTTCGGCGGCGTGGTCGAGCAGGATCCGCATCGGGACGAGGGGCATCGCAGGGTCTCCGGAGGCTGGTGGGCGGGGGCCGTCGGGCCGACGGCGGCGGCGATCATACGGGAAAAGCAGGCGTGGTAGAATCCCGGCACCCGCCTGAGCGAACCCGGGATTTTTCATTCCCCATGGACGTGCGTCCCGTCACCGACCCCATCCGCGGGTTTCTCTACGTGACCGGCGGCTGGGCCTGCCTGGGCCTGGCGGCCCTGGGTGCCGTGCTGCCGTTCCTGCCGACGACGCCGTTCGTGCTCCTGGCGAGCTGGTGCTTCTACCGGGGCTCGCCGCGGATCCATGCCTGGCTGCACCGCTCGCGAACGTTCGGCCCCACGCTCGACGACTGGCAGCACTACCACGGCATCCGGCGGTCGCTGAAGCACCGGGCGATCGTGATGGTGCTCACCGTCGTGGCGGTGAGCCTGTTCCTCAACAGTCTGACCTGGTGGCTGCGGTGGGCGTTTCTCGCTGCCGTGGCCATCGGGCTCTACGTGATCTGGTCGGTGCCCACGCTCCCCGACGACGCCCCGAAGGCGCCGCGGACGATCAGCGGGTGAGCGGCTGATCGGCCGTGATGGTTGCGGTTCGCGTGGTGGTCTCCCCGGCGTCGAGATCAGCGACGAGGTCCTGCAGATCGACCGGCTTGACGGCGAATTGGCCGATGTACGGCCGCGTGTAGGCGAAGAGCACGACGAAGCAGCAACTGATGCCCACCGACACCATGCCCAGCGCCATCCGCCGGGCCCGCCGCGATTCGGCATGGATCAGCCCCACGCCCAGGAGCGTGAGGATGGCGAGGATGCCCACGATGCCCCAGCGGGCTGGTGGCGGACGCGTGGCCGCGATCCGCAGCCGCGTCTCGCGGGCCGTGGCGGCCTGCTTGTAGAGGTCGTGGAGTTCGGTCTGCATCGCGCCATCGGGAAGGGCGTGGATCGCCGTGCGCAGTTCGCGGATCGGGGCTGCGGTCACCCGCGGCGTGAGCAGGTGGGCCAACTGCGGCCACTCGGTGTCCACGGTAAACGCCACAGCGTCACGAAGCGCTGCGTGCAGTCGCGTTGCTTCCGCCGGCGGGGCATCCTCGATCGACTCGGCCATCTCGCGATAGGCGGCGGCCTCGGTGCGGGCCGACTCCTCGGCGAGGCTGTGCTGCTCCCACACCGGGATCGCGATGAACGAGATCAACAGCCCGAAGGCGAGGCCGATCTGCGCGGGCACCTCGGCCTCGAACCGCCCGAGTTTTTGTCCGGTCCGGCCAGCGATCCAGGGCACGAGCCAGCGGTGCACCACATAGGCCAGGGCGCCCCAGTAGGTCAGCAGAAAGAGCACCATCAGCGGCATGGGCAGCGCGAGCAGGTTGTCGAAAAAGGCGGGCAGTCGCGTGATCATCGCACTCCTCCGGAGACGGAACGCACGGGCGGGTCGCGGAGGCTAGCGACCGCGAAAACCGCCTGAAAGGCCGGTTTGGCGTGTCGCCTCGCCTTCCCATCCCTCGCCGAACGCGCCGGTCAGCCAAACGAAAAAGCGTCGGGGACGACTCTTTACACAGACCGTCAGTGCTCGAGCGGGGCGTCGGGCTCGGGGAGCCAGTGCGTGAGGATCACGCCCACGAGGGCATAGGCACCGGCCACGGCGGCGCCCGCCAGGGCGATGCGCACCGGATCGGGAGGCGTGGCGGCTGAGAACGTCAGCGTGAGCCACGCCGCGGCCGTGCCCAGCACACGGCCACCGATGTTGGCGGCAAAGCTCTCGCCGGTACCACGAAGGTGCGTGGGGAACACGAGCGGAATGTAGTTGCCCCAGAAGCTGAACTGGGCCACCGTGAGCA
>JBBAVQ010000418.1:0-1934 GCA_040397625.1 Pirellulales bacterium
CGAAGCGCCGCGGACATGCAGTGAGCGGATGCCACGATGGCATCCGCGAGCGTCCAGCGAGAGGGCATGGGCAGCCCCGAGCCGCCGCGAATCATCCGCGTTTAGGTTGCCAACCTGCACCTGCGTGGGTGCCACGAGGCTCCGAGTCATGCGTCTGCCCCCGCGGTGCGTTTCGTCGCGTCGCGGACCTGGAGGATCTCGGCCGCCACGCTCACGGCGATCTCGCCCGGCTGGTTGCCGCCGATCGGCAGACCGATGGGGCAGCGGAGCCGCTCGATGGCGGCGGCTGGCACGCCCGCGTCAACCAGTTCGCGCCGCAGCACCTCACGCTTCGCGCGGCTGCCGATCACGCCGAGATAGGCGGGCTCGAGGCCCGCCTTGAAGATCGCCTCGAGCACCGGGAAGTCGGTGCGATGGCCCATGGTCATGCAGGCCACGAAGTCGTCGGCCGTGAGCAGGGGCACGAAGTCGCGAGGCTCGTCGAGCATCACCTTCTTCAACTGCGGCGAGTCGGGGAGCCGATCGAGCCAATCCGCCCGCGAGTCGATGCACGCGACCCGGCAGTCGAGCAGCAGGAGGCAGCGAACGACGGCCTGGCCCACATGCCCCGCGCCAAACACGACCACCCGCCAGGGATGCACGTGATACGCCTCGAAGAGGAGCTTCACGGTGCCGCCGCACGTCATTCCCACGTCGCGTTTGAGATTCCACTCCACGAGCGTGCAGGGCCTGCCTGCTGGGTCGGCAAGCAGCGCCTGGGCTGTCGCGATCGCCTGCTGCTCCACCTTGCCGCCGCCCACGGTGCCGAAGCGGAGGCCCGAGGAGTCAACGAGCATCTTGGTGCCCGCGTCCTGCGGCGTGCTGCCGATCGCCTCCACGAGCGTCACGAGCACGAACGGCTTTCCGTCTGCCGCCATCTCGGCGAGCCGTTCGATGAGTCCGTGGGGGGCGGGCATCTGCGGCTCCGAAGCGGTTCAGCGGGCAGGGCCCCAGGCCCGCGTCTCGGCGCTGTGGCCCCAGCCGCTGCCGTCGTCGGCCGGCCCCGCGGCGGCGTGAAGCGCCCGGAGGATTTCCTCGTTCGTCGCCGGCAGGCAGAGCCGGCGGGCGGCCGCGGGCGACACACAGGAAAGCGCGTGCTTCACGGCCGACCAGACGCAGATCGCGTGCATGAGCGGGGGTTCGCCCACCGCCTTGCTCCGGGCCACGTTCTCGACGTTGTCGTCGTTGGGGAAGAACTCGCAGCGGAAGTCGGCGGGCACATCGGAAGCCGCGGGGATCTTGTAGGTGGTCGGCGAATCGGAGAGCAGCCTGCCCTTCTCGTCGTACACGAGGCATTCGCCGGTCACCCATCCCATGCCCTGCACGAAGCCGCCGATCACCTGGCCGCGATCGACACCGGGATTGATCGAGCGGCCGATGTCGATGAGCACGTCCACCCGGGATACCACGAGGTCGCCCGTGAAGCGGTCGATCCGCACCTCCGCGGCCGCCGCGCCCTGCGTGTAGTAGAAAAACGGGCTGCCCTGCCCCGTCATCACATCAAAGCCCGCGATCGGCGTCGCGTAAAAACCCCGGGCCCCGAGATCGACGCGTTCGCGGCGGGCGAGGTGGCAGAGTTCGCCGAAGGCGATCCGCTGATCCGGCCGCCGGCTGTCATACACCCAGCCCCCCGCAAACCCCACGTGCTCGGCCGCAGCCATGCCGGTGGCAGCCGCAAACCGCGACGCCGCCCACTCGGCGATCCGCGCCTTGATCGCGCGGGAGGCGTTCACCGCCGCGGCGCCGTTCAAGTCGGTGCCGGCCGACGCGGCGGTGGGGGAGGTGTTGCAGTTCTTCTCGGTCGAGGTCGGCATCAGCACCACCTGCTCCGGCGGCAGGCCAAACTCGTCGGCCACGAGCTGCCGGATCTTGGTGTTGAGCCCCTGCCCCATCTC
>JBBAVQ010000419.1:0-1923 GCA_040397625.1 Pirellulales bacterium
GAGAACGTTCCGCCGGCGAGGTCGTTGATGAATCCTCCCGTCCCGTTGGTCGCGCCGGACGTGATCAGGAACTTGTCGGCCGCGAAGCCGGTAATGCCACCCGCGGCCCGGGCGATCGTCCAGCTTCCGCTGGTCGCCGGGTTGAAGTTGGCGGCCGAACCGCTCGTCCCGGCCGTGCCGGTGATCGTCGCCAGGTTGATCTTGAACGGATCAGCGGAGGAAGAGTCGATCGTCAGCGTGCCGGTCACGCTCGCCAGGTCCCAGGCTGAGCCAGCCGATCCCGTACCGGAGAGCATCTGCCAGTTGTAGTTGCCCCCGGAGTTCCACGTCAGGCCGCCGGACACGTCGAGCGTGCCGACGCCCGCACCCGGGGCGAGCGTGCTGCCGGCGCTGATCGCCGCCGAGCCGACCACGATGCCCCCGCCGGTGAGCGTCTGCGATCCGCCCAGCACGAGGCCGGACGCGAGTGCTGCGGCGTCGAGGACGGCCCCGGAGCCAACGCTGATCGTGGACGACCCGCGGAGCGAGGCCGTCGCGGCCAACGCCAGCGTGCCTGCCGAGATGGTCGTGGCCCCCGTGAAGGAGTTGGATCCGGCCAGCATGAGGGTGCCGGCACCGGCCTTCACGAGCCCGCCTCCGCCCACAATCGGCGAGGCGGCGTTCACCGTGATCGTGCGGCCCGCATCGGCCAGGAACGTGCCCGTGCCCGACGCGAGCGTCAGAGGGATCGTGTCGATCGTGAGATCGGCGTCGGCGAGGCTACCCACCGTGCCGCCCGTCCAGACGAACGACGTGTTCACGACGACGGTGTTCGTGCCCGTCTGCTCTCCGCGGGCGATGGTGCCCGCCCGCAGCATGCCCGCCGAGAGGGCAATCGTGCCCGACACCGTCTTGGTGGCACTGCCAGTGCCCGTGAACGTGTTCTCGGCCACGTAGATGTTCGTAGCCGTGACGAGGGCGGCCGGGTTCGCGATCGACAGCGTGCCGAGGCCGCTGAAGGCACCTGCCACGCCGTTGGTGCCGGAGCCGAGGATTCGGCCCACCGTGATCGAGCCCGTGGCGAGCGTGCCCGGGCCCATCGTGAAGCTTGACAGCATGCTGCCGCCACGCCCGGTCGCGGTGCAGTTCGCCTGGCCGATCACGAGCCAGTTGACTGCGGCATCGGTCGTGCCGGACGAGAGATCCACCGTCGCGGTGAACGCCCTCCGGCTCGCCCCGTTGCGCTGGCTGAGAGAGCCTACGGACCACGTGCCCGTGGGGCCGCTGCCGTCGGTGCCGCGGACCACGAGCGTCGGCGACGTCGTGCCCGGGGCGAACTGCAGCAGCGAGTCGCCGCGGCTGGGGCTCATCGCCACGGAGCCGATGTTCAGGACGTTCGTCTGTCCAAGGAAAAGCTCCGCACCGCCGGCGTCGTTGTTGCCGTTTATGTCGCCCAGGCCGAGCGTGCCCGCCACGATCGTGTTGGTCGTCGCGAGCGTGAGCGACGAGGTGCCCGTAGCGCCGCTCTGGTCGCTGCCTCCCTTCAATCCCACGCGGAAGATGCCGTTCGGCACGGTGTAGGAGAGGTTCGCGATCCCCGCGAGCGAGACCACCGCCCGGTGCCCCGCCGTGACCGTGCCGCCCGGGCCGACCTCGAAGTTGCCGGGACCGGTGAATACAAGCGCCCCGCCCGAGCCGGTGACGGCCATGTTCGTGAGGGCGCCGTTGCCGGTGGTCATGGTCGCCAGCGTCTGCGTGGTCGAGCCGATGTCGAAGATGGCACCGCTCCCGCCCAGCGACAGGGTGCCCGTGGCCGCGAGTTGGTTCGAGAGCCCCACCCGCAACGTGCCACCGTTCACGCCGGTCGTTCCCGCGTAGGCCTGCGTGGCGGTGAGCACCATCGTGCCCGTTCCCGTCTTGGTGTATCCGCCGGCGCCGCTGATC
>JBBAVQ010000420.1:0-1919 GCA_040397625.1 Pirellulales bacterium
TCGCGACTGCCGGTTTTCAAGACCGGTGCATTCAACCGCTCTGCCACCCATCCCGGTCGGCCGCGGAGCGCTGAAGACCCCACGTGCCGGACGCCAAGTCTATCGGATCACCGCTGCGAATGGGGGTGGCTTTGACTGTTTTCCCGCCGTTTCCTAGAGTTTCGGCTCACCCGAACACCCGAAAAGGAACACGCTCCATGGGCGGCATCAGCAACCGGATGAAGGAAGTCAAGCGGCGTCGGCACCGCAAGCAGAAGCTCGTGAAGATGCAGACGAAGCTCAAGAAGGCCACCACCAGCGAAAAGCTCGTGATGGCTGAGAAGCTCCGCAAGATGACGACGGGCTGCGACGTCTTGATCTCGCGGATGGGTCTGGAAGACCGCAAGCGCGGCTGAGCCTCACGCGACGAGGTCGAACACAAATCCGTCCTGGACGAAATCGACCTTCACGCGGCTGCCCTCCGGAAACTTGCCCGAGAGTAGTTCGCGGGCGAGTTCGTTCTGGAGCTGCTGCTGGATCACGCGCTTCAGCGGCCGCGCCCCGTAGATCGGGTCGTAGCCAAGCCGGGCGATCTCGTCGATCGCCGTCTCGGTGCAGTCGAGCGTGATGCCCGCCTTCGCAGCCTGGTCCACCAATCGCTGAATCTGGATCAGCACGATCCGGCGGATGTGCTTCTGGTCGAGCGGGTGGAAGACGATCGTCTCGTCGATTCGGTTGAGGAACTCGGGCAGAAATCGGGCCTGCAACGCCTCGCGAACGGCATCGCGGACCTCCTGCTCGCTACCCCCTTCCTTCGTGATCTCCTGGATCGCCTGGCTGCCGATGTTGCTGGTCATCACCACGATCGTGTTGGTGAAATCCACCGTGTGGCCGAGGCTGTCCGTCAGCCGGCCGTCATCGAGCACCTGGAGCAGCACGTTGAAGACGTCGCGGTGGGCCTTCTCCATCTCGTCGAGGAGCACGACCGAGTAGGGTCGCCGCCGGACCGCCTCGGTGAGCCGCCCGCCTTCCTCGTAGCCCACGTACCCCGGCGGCGCGCCGATCAGACGGGCCACCGTGTGCTTCTCCATGTACTCGCTCATGTCGATGCGGATCATGGCGTTTTCGTCGTCGAACAGCACCTCGGCGAGCGCCTTGCAGAGCTCCGTCTTACCGACCCCGGTCGGCCCGAGAAAGATGAATGATCCGATCGGTCGGTTTGGGTCCTGGAGCCCGGCACGGCTGCGGCGGACCGCGTCGCTCACGGCCTCGACGGCCTCCTCCTGGCCGATCACCCGCTGGTGGAGCCGGTCCTCGAGCACGAGCAGCTTCGCCCGCTCGCTCTCGACGAGCCGCGTCACCGGAATGCCCGTCCAGGCGCTCACCACCTCCGCGATCTCCTCGGGGCCCACCTCGCGTCGCAGGAGCCGCTTGACACCCTGCTTGCCCGCCTCCCTCGCCTGTTCTTTCTCCGTCCCCTCCTGCTCCAGCCGCTGCTGCAGCGCCTTCCGCTGCACATCGAGCTCGTAGAGCTTCTGGTAGATCTCCTCGCCGACCGGCTGCCCGGCGGCCTGCCGCTCCTTGATGGCCACGCCGGCCTGGTCGAAGGCGTGCTGCACCTCCTCGAGCTGCTTGCGGAGCTCCTGGGCGCTCCCCACACCAAGCTTCTCCGCTTCCCACTGCTGCCGGAGGTCGGCAAGCTTCTTGCGAAGGTGTGTTGACTCATCCTCGATCTCCTTGAGCCGCTCTTTCGCGTGCTCCTCGGTCTCCTCGGCCAGTTGCCGGGCGGCCAACTCGAGCTGGACGAGTCGCCGCTGGACCTCGTCGATCTCGCTCGGCACGCTCTGCAGTTCCATGGCAATTCGGCTGGTCGCCTCGTCCATGAGATCGATCGCCTTGTCGGGCAGGAAGCGGTCGGCGATGTAGCGGCTCGAGAGTTC
>JBBAVQ010000421.1:0-1903 GCA_040397625.1 Pirellulales bacterium
TCCGCTGCGCTTCGCCATCCTGGCTGCGCTTGCTCCCATAGCCCGCTCGAGGGCACGGGTAGCCCCTCGCTCCGTCCGCGCTTCTCGTAGCACCGGTTTTCAACCCGTGCCTGTCTCCTGAGACGTCAGCCGTACCGCTTGCGCGGCCGCCGTCCAAGCCCAACGCCGTGAGGCGTGGGGCGAACCATCACAAGGTGCGGCGTCGAGCGTGGTTCGCCCGCGGCCTCACGGCCGGCCGGCTTTCACTTGCCGTGCACTCGAGCGCGAGGATCAAGTGTGAGCCAGCTTCGTTCAGCCCGGCACGCTGCGGTGAAAGTGCACGTGCTTCCAGCCGGTTTTCATCCGCACCCAGACCCGCGTCTCTTCGCCGCTCGACACCACCGGGCTGCCCGACGCGTCGAGTTTCTGCACCAGCCGCACGTAGCAGACCACGGCGACGTCGTCTCCGAGCATCTTCACGACTGGTGAGGCGAGCGTCGTGGTGACGTGCGACGGGCCCTGCGGCTTTCCGGCGGCCAGATCGAAATAGAACTTGTGAAACGGAAGCCCTTCGATGATCTGCCCCTTCGCCTCGGGCTCGAAGCAGGTGATGTCGTCGGCGACGAGTTCCTGATAGGTCTTCCAGTCGGCCGCGGCGACGGCGTCGAGCAGGCGGCGGGTGACGGCGAGCACTTCCTCGGCAGGCGTGGGCATGGGTAACTCCGTGCAGGTGTCAGGCAGGGCGGGCGACGAGGCCGAGGGAAACGAGCTTGTCGAGGCACTCGTCCCGCTCGCGGCAGCGAGCCAGATCCTTCCACGACGGATCCTGGGCGGCAAGGAAGGCCTCGTGATTCGCCGGGAATCCACGCGATCCGGCCTGAGCGACGAGCCGGCCGATCAGTTCGCGGTCGAGCCGCGTGAGCCGCATCGCCTCCACGCGGTAGTCGAGAAACGCCTCCCAGACGAGCGGGAAGAGCGGCTTCACGATCTCGTTGCCGATCGTCTCGGCATAGCGGCGGATCTCGACTTGGGCGTGGGCGTCCATCCGCAGGGCGAGAAAGTGGAGCAGGTTGTGGAGGTCGATCTTCCAGTAGGCCTCGGTGTAGGTGGAGAGCGGCAGGTCCTTGCGAGCCTGCTCACGGGCGATGCCCGCCTCGAGTCGCTCTTCGTAGATCTTGCGGGCGAAGCTCTGCAGTTCGTGCTCGGCCTGCGTGAGCGTGCCGCCGACGTCGGCCGACATGAGGCCCGAGGAACCCTGGCGGTTGTTCGTGGCCTGACTTCGCCACTCGTCGTTGCCGGTCGCCTGCATCGAGTCGATGGCGAGCGAGTAGCGGGTGGAGTATTCGTTGACGCTCGCGGTGCGGTGCCGGATCCACTGCCGCCAGCAGTCCATCGGCACGCGGATCACGAACTTGATCTCCGCCATCTCGAACGGCGTGGTGTGGGCGTGCCGGAGGAGGTAGCGAATCAGCTGCCGGTCGTCGCTCACCTTCCGGGTGCCTTCGCCGTAGCTCACCCGAGCGGCCTGCACCACCGACCCGTCGTCGCCCATCACGTCGACCAGGGCCACGAAGCCATCGTCGAGGACGGGAAACTTTTTCCAGCGGAGAACTTCGACAGCCGCGGTGCGAGCGGAGGCGGTCGCGGCACCAGCGGAGGCGGTCGGTGTGTCGGGAGCGTTCATGGCCGGCGGTCCTGCGGGGCTGGAAAGTCCCACAGGATGCGGCAGCCAGCCGGCCCGGTCAATCGCCGCCCGCCAACCCGGGCTCTCAATCCTTCGCGAGGAGTTCCTGGAGCAGGCCCGCGAGCTTCCGGGCGTCGTCCGATTGCCGGATCTGGTCGATTCGCGTCTTCGGAACCTCGAGCTTGGTGAGCGACGTGACGATGCTCGTCCAGAGCTTCTCCCGCTTCTTGCCCTCGGCGA
>JBBAVQ010000422.1:0-1875 GCA_040397625.1 Pirellulales bacterium
GCGTGGTCGGGTGCGTGGTCGGGTGTCATGACGGCTGCCTCGCCGCCAGCCAGCGGTCGACATATTTGAAGACGAGGTCGGTCTCGAGATTCACGCCGTCACCAACGGCGAGCGAGCCGAGCGTGGTGTGGGCAAGCGTGTGCGGGATCAGGGCCACGCTGAACTCGGTGGGCGTGACATCGACCAGCGTGAGGCTCACGCCGTCGATCGCCACCGACCCCTTGCTCGCCATCTGCGCGAGGAGCTGCGGCGGCGCCGCGAATCGGCACGTGACCCAGTCACCCTCCTGCACCCTCGATGCCAGCCGGCCCATGCCATCGACGTGTCCGGTGACGAGGTGGCCGCCGAGCCGGTCGGAGAGCCGCAGCGACCGTTCGAGATTGACCGGGGCGCCGGGCTTCAGGCCGCCGAGCGTGGTCCGGGCCAGCGTCTCGGGGCCGAGCTCGAAGGCCAGCCTCGGCCCGTCGATTGCCACCACCGAGAGGCAGCAGCCGTTCGTGCAGATGCTGTCGCCGAGGGATGCGTCGCCGGCCACCTGGCCTGCGTCGACCACCAGCCGCAGCCCCGGCGGCTCCGGCACGGCCTCGACGACGCGGCCGAGCGATTCGACAAGGCCGGTGAACATGCGGTTGGCTGGCGGGGAACGGGGGCGATGAAACGCGAAACAGCGAGGATACCCGCGACGAGGGCAGGGCGACAGCGGGCCGCCCCGCGGCGGGTTTGCCCTTGCTTCCCGGGGCGCGGCTGGCACAATGCGGCGGCTTCGACGGCCGCGATCGCGCCGCCAAACCCATTCACCCCTTCCCGCTATTCAGCACCCCTTCCCACCAGAGGTTCTCCATGTCCACGATCGTCGACGTTCACGCCCGCCAGATTCTCGACAGCCGCGGCAACCCCACGATCGAGGTCGACGTGGCGTTGGCGGACGGGGCGAGCGGCCGGGCGGCGGTGCCATCGGGAGCCAGCACCGGCGCCCACGAGGCCTGGGAGAAGCGCGACGGCGACAAGGGCGTCTACCTCGGCAAGGGTGTGCTCGAGGCCGTCGAAAACGTCAACTCCCGGATCGCCGAGGAACTCGAGGGCTGTGACGCCCTCGACCAGACCACCGTCGACGAACTGATGCTCGAACTCGACGGCACGCCCAACAAGAAGGAACTCGGGGCCAACGCGATCCTGGGCGTCTCGCTCGCCGTGGCCCATGCCGCCGCCGAGCACTGCGGCCTGCCGCTCTACCGCTATCTCGGCGGCGCCACCGCCCGCCTGCTGCCCGCCCCGATGATGAACATCATCAACGGCGGTGCCCACGCCGACAATCCGCTCGATGTGCAGGAGTTCATGGTGATGCCGCTGGGCTTCGACACGTTTGACGAGGCTCTCCGGGCCGGCGTCGAGACGTTTCACGCCCTCAAGAAGGTGCTCAAGGACAAGAAGCTCTCGACGGCCGTGGGCGACGAGGGAGGCTTCGCCCCGCACATCGGCACCTGCGCCGAGGCGCTGGAGGTGATCCTGGCCGCGATCTCCAACGCCGGCTACAAGCCGGGCGAGCAGATCGCGATCGCCCTCGACTGCGCCGCCACCGAGATGTACGACGCCAAGAGCGGCACCTACACGATCGAAGGCAAGCAACTCGACTCCGCCGGCATGGTCAACTTCCTCGCCGACCTGGCGGGCAAGTATCCGATCATGTCGATCGAAGACGGCTGCTCCGAAGACGACTGGAAGGGCTGGAAGCTGATCAGCGACAAGCTCGGCGAGAAGGTGCAACTCGTTGGTGACGACCTGTTCGTCACCAACTCGGTACGTCTCTCCCGCGGCATCGCCGAGGGCATCGCCAACAGCATCCTCGTGAAGGTCAACCAGATCGGCACGCTCACC
>JBBAVQ010000423.1:0-1865 GCA_040397625.1 Pirellulales bacterium
TCGTCTTCAGTTCGCCGGCCGCCTTGAGGTAGGGCACGAGCGTGAGGTGGATGAACACGCAGTTCTCGCGGCCCACCTCCAGCGGGATCTGCCGGATCGCCTCCAGGAAGGGGAGGCTCTCGATGTCGCCCACTGTGCCGCCGATTTCGGTGATGGCGATGTCCACGTCGGGGGCGGCGAGGTTCTTCACCACCTCCTTGATCTCGTTGGTGATGTGGGGGATCACCTGCACCGTCTTGCCGAGAAACTCCCCGCGCCGCTCCTTGTTGATCACGGAGAGGTAGATCTGGCCGGTCGTGTAGTTGCACTCGCGGGTGAGCAGCGTGGAGGTGAACCGCTCGTAGTGGCCGAGGTCGAGGTCGGTCTCGCTGCCGTCGTCGAGGACATACACCTCGCCGTGCTGGTACGGGCTCATGGTGCCCGGATCGACGTTGATGTAGGGGTCGAGCTTCTGCATCCTCACCCGCAGGCCGCGGGATTCGAGGAGCATGGCGATCGAGGCGCTGGTGAGCCCCTTGCCGAGCGAGCTGACGACGCCGCCAGTCACGAACACGTGCTTCGTCACGGTGCGAGTTCCTTCCCGTCCGCCGGTGCGCTGCCATCCTGCGGCCGCCGCCCACCGGGGTGGACTTCACGGCGACCGTTCCGGAACCGGATTGAACCAGCGGCGCCGCAGGCGGTCAAACCCCGCCGCGAATCGTCGTGTATGGTTGTGGGATGCCCGCACCAAACGCCATCGCCACTTCGACATCGAACCTCCGGATCAGGAGCCTCGAGCCGCTCGTGCCGCCGGCTCGGCTCTGCGCCCTGCTGCCGCTGGATGACGTGGCGCTCCGCACGATCGTGGAGGGGCGCCATGCGGTCGAGGCGGTGCTCGCCGGCAGCGATCCCCGCCTTCTGGTGGTGGTTGGCCCCTGCTCGATCCACGATCCCGACGCGGCCCGCGACTACGCCTCGCGGCTCCACGCCCTTGCCGGCCGCGTGTCCGATCGGCTGCTGGTGGTCATGCGGGTGTACTTCGAGAAGCCGCGGACGACGGTGGGTTGGAAGGGGCTGATCAACGACCCGCACCTCGACGACACGTTCGACGTGGCCACAGGCCTGCGGCTCGCCCGGTCGCTGCTCATCGAAATCGCCCGCATGGGGCTGGCGACGGCGACGGAGTTTCTCGAGCCGATCACGCCGCAATACATCGCCGACACGATCGTGCTCGGAGCGATCGGGGCCCGCACCACCGAGAGCCCCACCCATCGCCAGATGGCCAGCGGCCTCTCGATGCCGGTGGGCTTCAAGAACTCCACCGACGGCTCGCTCCAGGCCGCGATCGACGCCATGCTTGCGGCCAAGGCTCCGCACAGTTTCTTGGGGATTGACGACTCCGGCGGCATCGCCGTCGTCTCCACCACCGGCAATCCCTTCGGCATGCTGATGCTGCGGGGCGGCCGGTCGGGGTCGAACTATTCGCCCGAAGTGATGGCGGAGGCCCGCACGAAGATGGAAAAGGCGGGGCTTCAGCCCCGCATCGTGGTGGACTGCAGCCACGCCAACTCGGGCAAGGATCCCACGCGGCAGTCGGTGGTGTGGCGCGACGTGCTCGCCCAGCGGGCCGCAGGCGACCGGTCGATCATGGGGATGATGCTCGAGAGCAACATCCATCCTGGGAGTCAGGCCGTGCAGGCCGACCGGTCGAAGCTGGCCTACGGCGTGTCGGTGACCGACGCCTGCATCGGCTGGGAGGAGACGGAGCAACTGCTCCTCGAGGCCCACGCCGCGTCAGCAAGCCCCATCGCGTAAGCGACGGGCAGCGGCGACGGGCAGCGCGACGGGCAGCGCGACGGGCAGCGCGACGGGCAGCGCGACGGGCA
>JBBAVQ010000424.1:0-1852 GCA_040397625.1 Pirellulales bacterium
TCGAGCAGGAGGGCACCTACCCGCTGCCCGAGGCGCAGCTCGACCGCTTCATGTTCCTGATCGAGCTCGACTACCCGGCCGAGGAGGAGGAGGTGGCGATCGCGCGGACGACCACGGGCGAGCCGCCGCCGGCGCTCGACCACGTGATGTCGGCATCTGAGATCATCGACTACCAGGACCTCGTCCGCCGCGTGCCGGTGCCCGACCACATCTACCGGTTCGCCGCCAAGCTCGTCCGGAAGACGCGGCCCAAGGGCGACTCGGCGCCGGCGTGGCTCAAGCCGCTCGTCAGCTGGGGCGCGGGCCCCCGCGCCGTGCAGAACCTGATTCTCGGCGCCAAGTCGCGGGCCGCCCTCTCGGGAAGCTACATGGTCCGCCTCGAGGACGTGGAGGCGGTGGCGGCACCCGTGCTCACGCACCGGATCATCACCACGTTCGCCGCGCAGGCCGAGGGGATCGACGCCAAGGAGATCGTGGCCCGGCTGGTGAAGGAAACCGTCGCGGAGCAGGCGTAGGCCCGCCACGCCACGCCGGGGCAGCCGCATGTTCACCGACCGACAGCCACGTTCGTTTCTCGACCCCGCCGTGCTCGCGCGGCTGGCGGCGGTGCCGCTGCTGGCGCGACGACCGATGGTCGGCAGCGTGTCGGGCCGCCACGCGAGCCCCCACCGCGGCTCGAGCGTGGAGTTCGCCGAGTATCGTAAGTATGTCCCCGGCGACGACCTCCGCCGGCTCGACTGGCGGGCCTTCGGCCGCTCCGACCGCCACTACGTGAAGGAATACGAGGCCGACACGAACCTCCGGCTCTGCCTCGTGCTCGATACGTCGGGCTCGATGGACTACTCCTCGGGAGGGATCACGAAGATCGACTACGCCCGGCGGATCGCCGCCGCTCTCGGCTACCTCGCCAGCCAGCAGGGCGACGCCGTCGGCATCACCTGCGTGGCCGACGGCATCGTGCGGTCGCTGCCTCCGCGGCGGAGTCCGGCGCACCTGCGGCTCGTGTTCGACGTGCTCGAGGAGGCGAAGCCCGCCGGGCCCACGCGGCTCCCGGAGGTGCTTCACGAGATCGCCGAGACGACCAGGCAGCGGGCCGTGGTGGCGATCGTGTCGGATCTCTTCTGCGAGCCCGACGCGCTCGCGACGGCCTTCAGCCACCTCCGGTTCCGCCGGCACGACGTGGCCGCCTTCCACCTCCTCGATCCGCAGGAGATCGCCTTCCAGTTCCAGCGGCCGACTCGGTTTCTCGACATGGAGGGGGGCGGCGCGATCTTCGCCGATCCCATCGACATCACCGACCGCTACCACACCGCGCTCGAGGCCTGGCTCGAGGGCCTGCGCCGCGTGGTGCTCGAGTCGGCGATCGACTACCACCGGATCGTCACCGACGAGCCTTACGAGCAAGTCCTGGCCCGCTTTCTCGTGGGCCGCGCCGCCGGAAGGGGCCTGCGATGACGTTCCTCCAGCCGTGGGTGCTGGCGGCCTTGCCGCTGGTGGCGCTGCCGCTGATCATCCACCTGATCAATCAGCGGCGGTTCCAGACGGTGCCCTGGGCGGCGATGCAGTTTCTGCTCGCGGCCAAGGCGCTCTCGCGGGGCTACTCGCGACTCAGGCACTGGCTGATCATGGCGCTGCGGATGCTCGCCGTCGCGGCGGTGATCCTCGCGGTTGGCCGGCCGCTCTCGCGGGGCTGGCTCGCGCTTGCCGCCGGCGGTCGGCCCGACTCGGCGATCGTGATCCTCGATCGCAGCCCGAGCATGCAGGCCGTGGCGGCCGCGGGAGGCGCCTCGAAGCTCGACACCGGCCGGCGGCAGCTCGCGGCGTCGCTCGCCACGCTGCGGGCGGGCCGCGT
>JBBAVQ010000425.1:0-1838 GCA_040397625.1 Pirellulales bacterium
CGAAGCTGATCGGCGACGTCCACTCCATCCGCGCCCAGTGGCACCGCGGCAACCTTCCGGGCAAAGACTCGTGGAAGCCACCGATGCCCGGCGACGCCTCGTTCGCCAAAAAGCTCGCCGGCTGGAAGAAGGACCTCGAGACCGCCAAGCCGGCCGACATCGACGCGCTCCAGAAGCAGATCGCCCAGCTCGAGGCGCAGATCCTCGATCAGGCGGTCGAGGCCGCGAAGTATGGCTACACCGAGAAGACCCTCGGCGACGGCTCGGTTCGCACGCCGCTCGAAGAACTGATCCGCTGGCGGCTCTGGAACCGCACGGGCGGCGGCCTGATGGCGGAACTCGGCAGCCACCAGCTCGACGCCGCCGGCATCTTCGTGTCGGCAATGCACGGCCCCGGCAAGAAGGTGAAGCCGCTGACGGTCACGGCCGTGGGCAACCGCAGCATCTTCCCGGCCGACCGCGAGATCGACGACCACGTCTACTGCATGTACGAGTATCCTGCTCCGGGCTACGAGGAAGACAAGAACAAGAAGATCGTCGTCACGTACTCGTCGATCAACGGCAACGGCTTTGGCGGCTACGGCGAGGTGGTGCTCGGCACGAAGGGCACGTTGGTGCTGGAGCAGGAGCAGGACGTGATGCTCTACAAGGATTCCTCGAAGGACACGCGGGTGACCGTGGCCAAGGCCAAGGACGGCGCGCCCACGCTCGACACGACCGAGAGCGGCGGCGGCGGCCCGGTGGCAGCCGGCAAGGGAGGCGGCGATGCCGCCCCCTCCCGCGGCTACACCGAAGAGATGGAGCACTGGGCCTGGTGCATCCGCAACCCCTCGCCCGAGAACCAGCCCCGCTGCAAGCCGGAGGTGGCGATCGCCGACGCGGTGATCGCGCTGGTGAGCAACGTGGCCCTGAACAACCCGACCACGCAGCCGCGGATCGAGTTCAAGCCCGAGTGGTTCGACATCGCGAGCGACGAGACGCCCGAGGGCATCAAGCCCGACATCACCCGCGACGGCTACAAGGTCTGACGGTCGTCTGTTCGTACAAGCCCAACGCCGTGAGGCGTGGGGCACGCCGAGCAAAAGCCTTCATTTCAGGGTGGTTCGCCCGAGGCCTGACGGCCTTCGGCCTGGATGTCCCGCCCGCGCTCGTCACCATCGGATGACCTGCCGGATGATCTTGCCCATCTCGACCACGGCGAGCGGCATGATCGCGAGGCCGAGGACGAGCGGCCAGTCGCGGCCAGGGCCCCCGGAGGTCACCTCGAACACGGGCTGCGTCGGCGGGAGCGTGACGACGACCGCCTGCAGAAGCGCGGACACCGCCACGGCGAGCAGCAGCGCCGGGTTGCCGAAGAAGCCGAGCTGCACCGCCGTGAGCCGGTCGCTGCGGCAGCCGACCGCAAACAGGAGCTGCGCAAAGGCCGCCACGCAGAAGGTGACCGTGCGGGCGTGCTCCAGGCGGGCGTCGTCGCCGCCCCATGAAAGCCAGAATCCCGCCACGCACACGGCTGCCACGAGACCGCCGTGGGCCACGATCTCCAGCCCGCGGCGCCATGGAATCACCGCTTCGTGCGGCGGACGGGGCGGTCGCCGCATGATGTCGGGCTCCGGTGGCTCGACGCCGAGCGCCAGCGCCGGCAGGCCATCGGTCACGAGGTTCAGCCAGAGGATCTGGATCGCGGCGAGGGGCGGTGGCCAGCCCGCGACTGCCGCCACGAGCATCAGGAGCACCTCCCCCGCATTGCACGCCAGCAGGTAGTGCATGAACTTCTGGATGTTGTCGTAGATCCCCCTCCCCTCTTCCACCGCGGCCACAATCGAGGCGAAGTTGTCGTC
>JBBAVQ010000426.1:0-1833 GCA_040397625.1 Pirellulales bacterium
TCCACTCGGGCGCCATCGCCGAGATGATCACGGGCGAGGGCAAGACGCTCGTGGCGACGCTCCCGGCCTACCTCAATGCGCTCGAGGGCAAGGGCGTGCACGTGGTGACGGTGAACGACTACCTGGCCCGCCGCGACATGGAGTGGATGGGGCCGCTCTACATCGGCCTCGGGCTGACCGTCGGCGCGATCCAGTCGGGCATGGAGTCGGGCGAACGGCAGAAGTCGTACGACTGCGACATCACCTACGGCACGAACAACGAGTTCGGCTTCGACTACCTCCGCGACAACATGCGGATGGCAGCGCGGGGCGATGACCGCTTCGCCAAGCACATGCAGCAGGCTCAGGGGCCGCTCAACTTCGCGATCGTCGACGAGGTTGACAACATCCTCATCGACGAGGCAAGGACGCCGCTGATCATCTCGGGCCCCGCCCACGACGACGTCTCGAAATACGCCAAGGCCGACCAGATCTCTCGCCAGCTCAGGGCCGACGAGCACTTCGAGGTGAAGGAGAAGGAGCACACCGTCGCCCTCACCGAGGAGGGCGTGCGGTTGGCGGAGAAGCTTGCCGGCGTGGAGAGCTTCTATACCGCCGGCAACATGGAGTGGCCGCACCTCATCGACAACTCGCTCAAGGCCCACCACCTCTACAAGCGCGACGTGAACTACGTCGTGCAGCAGGGGGAAGTGGTGATCGTGGACGAGTTCACCGGTCGCCTGATGCCCGGCCGGCAGTGGTCCGACGGCCTCCACCAGGCGGTCGAGGCCAAGGAAGGAGTGCGGATCAAGGAGGAGTCGCAGACGCTCGCCACCGTCACGCTCCAGAACTTCTTCAAGCTCTACAGGAAGGTCGGCGGCATGACCGGCACCGCCATGACCGAGGCCACCGAGTTCTGGAAGATCTACAAACTCGACGTGATCGCGATTCCGCCGAATCGCGGCATGAAGCGGATCAACCATCCCGACGTGATCTACCGCACCGAGCGGGAGAAGTGGGTCGCCGTCGCCGACGAGGTGGAGCGGATCAACCGCTGGGACACCGTGGCCCTCACCGACGGCACCTGGAAGGTCGGCCGGATCACGAAGGATCTCGACGGCGAGATCGAGTTCGAGCCCAAGGGCGAGCGAGCGAGCGAGCGAATTCCGAACGGGAAGATCAAGGAGATCCAGCGGAAGGGCCTGCCCGTGCTCGTGGGGACGGTGTCGATCGAGAAGAGCGAGCGGCTCTCGGCTCTCCTCGAGAAGCGGGGCGTCGATCACCAGGTGCTCAACGCCAAGCACCACAAGCGGGAGGCCGAGATCGTCTCGCAGGCGGGGCGGCTCGGCGCCGTCACGATCGCCACCAACATGGCCGGCCGCGGCACCGACATCATCCTCGGCGGCAACCCCGACACGCTCGCCTGGGCGAAGCTGCAGGACACATACCCCACGCGGCTCGACGTCCCCAAGTCCGAGTGGGACGCGCTGGTGACCGAGATCGCCACCCGTGAAAACATGAGGCCCGAAGGCGAACTCGTCCGCTCGATGGGCGGGCTGCAGATCATCGGGACCGAGCGACACGAGGCCCGCCGCATCGACCTCCAACTCCGCGGCCGCTGCGGCCGCCAGGGCGACCCCGGCTCGAGCCGGTTCTTCCTCTCGCTCGAAGATGACCTGATGCGGATCTTCGCCGGCGAGTGGGTGAAGAACGTCCTCACGCGACTCGGCATGCAGGAAGGCGAGGCGATCGAGAGCAAGATGGTCACCCGGCGAGTCGAAGCCGCCCAGAAGAAGGTGGAGGAGCGGAACTTCGAGGTCCGCAAGAACCTGCTCGAATACGACGAGGTGATGG
>JBBAVQ010000427.1:0-1811 GCA_040397625.1 Pirellulales bacterium
TGAAGAACTACATGATGAACGACCCCGCCTACATGCGGCTGTATTGCATTGCCGGCGGCAACGAGCAGCTCATCGACGCCATCGCGGCGAGGATCCACACCACGATCCGGCTCGGCACGCGGGTCACGGAGATCCGGGCGGCGGAGGATGGCCGATTCCACGTGGTCACCGATCGCGACGGCCCGGCCGGCGAGCCGTTCGACGCGGTGGTCGTGGCGCTGCCGCTGCAGCACCTCGCCGCGGTGCGATTTGTCGGAGCTGAGCTCGCAGCCGCGATCCGCCGCCACGTGGCGCGGTTCGACCATCCCGCCCACTACCTCCGCGTGACGGCGCTGTTCGACGAGCCGTTCTGGCAGCACCGGATCGACGGCGGCTACCTGATGCTCGATGCCTTCGGCGGCTGCTGCCTCTACGACGAGTCGGCCCGCCAACCCGAGCCGCGATGCGGCGTGCTCGGCTGGCTCCTCGGCGGCGCGGCCGCGGAGGACTGGGCCCCCCGCGACGACAGCGCGCTCGTGGCGGCCGCGATCGACTCCCTGCCGGCCTGGCTCGGCGACGCCCGGGCGCACCTGCTGGAGGCCCGGGTGCACCGCTGGACCGGGGCAGTCAGTGCGCTTCCCGGCGGCTGGCGTCCCCCAGGGATCGACCGCCGGCACCAGCCTGATCCGACTGGGCATCCGCGGTTGTTTGTCGTGGGAGACTATCTTTATGACAGCACCCTCAACGGCGTCCTCGACTCCGCGGACCACGTGGCGGGCTGGCTGGCGGCAGACGTCGGCTGACGGTGCCGCGAAGGGACTTGCATGATCACCACGCACGAGCAGCTCGCCGAGTCCGGCAGGATCCCCGTCGTCGGACTCCCGCCGGACACCGCCGTCGAGCGGATGCCGCTGGCCGATGGCGGCGTGTTCGAGGTCGCCCTGGTGACGATCCCGGGGGCCGAGGCGGCAACCCACGACGCGGTGGTCGCAGAACTCGTCGGCCGGGCCAGCTCGTGGGTCGTGGCCGCCACGCCGGGCGGCGACCCGCCGCTCGTCGTGCCGCTCTATGGAACCCACGTGGTCTGGGGCCCGCGCCGCGCCGTGGCGATCGGTCCGGCCGATCGGCTCGCCGCGATGCGGTCGGCGATCGTCGAGTTCGCCGACCGCGAGGCTGAGCTCCGCGACATCGAGCGGGAGATCGCCGCAGCGCTCCCTCACGTCGACCGCGACTCGGTGGTGGCCTTCGAGGCCGACGAACAGGCGCTGCCACGGCGCAAGGAACTCTCGGCCCGGTTCACCGCAGCCATCTCGCTCCGCCGCCGGCTGGCGGTGCTCGCGCCGGTGCTGCAGCGGCCGGCGCCCCAGCCCCCGACGCTCGCCGGGCAGCTCGGTGAGCGGCTCCGCGACCGCACGCGGGTGGTGGAGCGGCTGGAGCACGCCGTCGAGCAGGCCGACCTGCTGGAGCGGGTCTACTCGGGCTGCGGCGACCGCGTGGCGGAGTTCGTCTCGTCGCGGCGGCACCTCGCACTCGAGTGGGTGATCATCCTCCTGCTCGCGGCCGAGGTGGTCCTGATCACGATCGACCTGCTGGCGAAGCACACGCCATGACCGGCCGACGCGCGACGACGCGGCTGGCGTCGATCGACCTGCTCAGGACGGCCGCCATCGTCCTGATGACGCTCGTCCACTTCGTCGAAAACCTCGCCGGTTCCTACAACATCGAGAGCGGCCCGTTCATCGGTGCCAACCGCTACTGGTGGATGCCGACCGGCTTCGCCGCCCCGCTGTTCACGTTTCTCTCGGGGCTGAGCTATCGCCTCTGGGCCGACG
>JBBAVQ010000428.1:0-1804 GCA_040397625.1 Pirellulales bacterium
CGTGCGACATCACGGCCGGGATCTCGATCAGCGACTCGACCGCCCCGAGGCTCACTGCGAGTTGAAAGAGCCTCGTGGACTCGACCACGCGGCGGGCATCGTCCACGCCACCGTTCACCTCGAAGCTGACGATCGTGCCGCCGGCCGACATCTGCCGCATCGCGAGGGCATGGCCCGGGTGGCTGGCGAGCCCGGGATAGGCGACCTTCGTCACGGCGGGATGCTCGACGAGCCACTCGGCGAGCTTTCGGGCCGTGGCCGACTGCGCGAGCACGCGGAGTTCGAGCGTCTTGAGGCCGCGGGAGCAGAGGAAGGCCTCGAGTGGCCCCATCACCGCGCCCGTGGCGTTTTGCAGCCAGTGGAGCCGCGTGCCGAGGTCGGCGTCGCGAACCACGAGTGCCCCGCCGAGCAGGTCGCTGTGACCGCCGATCGACTTCGTGGCCGAGTGCATCACGATGTCGGCGCCGAGTTCGAGCGGCCGCGAGAGCGCCGGCGTGGTGAGCGTGGCGTCGCAGGCCAGCAGCGCACCGGCCGCATGGGCGATCTCCGCGCAGGCCGCGATGTCAGTGATCGAGAGCAGCGGGTTGCCCGGCGACTCGACCCACACGAGCTTCGTCTTCGGACCCACTGCGCGGTCCACGGCTGCGGTGTCGGCCGTGTTCACCGCCTTCACCGTGATGCCCCGCTCAGCGAGCACGCGATTGAACAGCCGCCAGGTGCCTCCGTAAATGTCGGTGCCGGTGACGATCTCGTCACCGGGGGCGAGCAGCAGCGTGGCGCAGTGCGTGGCCGCCATGCCCGAGGCGAAGGCCAGGGCCCGCACGCCGCCGTCGAGGTCGGCGAGCGTCTTCTCGAAGGCGTGGCGGGTGGGGCTGCCGGTTCGGGCGTAGTCGTAGGCCGCCGTCATCGAGGCGTCGGGCTGGACGAAGGTGCTCGCCAGGTGAATCGGCGGAACGACGGCGCCGGTGGCGGGATCGTGCTGCTGGCCGACGTGGATGGCGCGGGTGCGAAACTGCATGAGAAGCCTCCCGCCGCCGGGCGGGCGGCTATGTGCGGTCGAGGGCCTGGGCGAGGTCGGCGATCAGATCATCGGCGTCTTCGATGCCGCAGGCCATGCGGATCATGGTATCGGCGATGCGGAAGGCCTGCCGCTCCTGCGGCGAGTAGTTCCAGTAGCTCATCACCAGCGGCTGCTCGATGAGCGACTCGACGCCGCCGAGGCTCGGGCCGATGCGCGGGATCTTCACGGCGTCGATCACGTCGGCCGTCCGCCGCCAGTCGGCGTCCTTGATGAAGAACGTGACGAGGCCACCGCAGCCCCGCATGGTGCGGGCGGCGACCTCGTGGAAGGGATGGCTCTCCAGGCCCGGATAGAGCACCCGCTCCACCCGTGGATGGCTCTCGAGAAATCGCGCCACTGCGAGGCCGTTGGCGTTGTGCCGCTCCATCCGCAGGGCCAGGGTCTTGAGGCCGCGCTCCAGGAGGTAGGCGTTGTGGGGCGAGTTGACGCCCCCCATGATCCCGCGGAGATTTCGCACCGGCTCCATCAGTTCGGCACTGCCGATCACGGTGCCCGCGAGCAGGTCGTTGTGGCCGCCGAGATACTTCGTGGCCGAGTGGAGCACGAAGTTGACCCCGGCCGCGAGCGGCTTGAGGTTGTAAGGCGTGCAGAGCGTGGCGTCGATCAGCGTGAGCACGCCGCGGCGGCGGCCGAGGTCGGCGAACCGCCCGATGTCCACCACGCTGAGATGCGGGTTGGTGGGCGACTCGCTGACGAGGAACTTCGTCTTGGGCGTGATCGCCG
>JBBAVQ010000429.1:0-1795 GCA_040397625.1 Pirellulales bacterium
TCACGAAGTCGGAGGTGCAGCGGGCCTTCCAGTCGCCGCGGGCCATCAACATGCCCCGCGTGGAGGCCCAGCAGGCCCGCCGGATCGTCGATCGGATCGTCGGCTACCAGGTCTCGCCGATCCTCTGGAAGAAGGTGGCCGGCGGCCTCTCGGCCGGCCGTGTGCAGAGCGTGGCCACCCGGATCGTGGTCGATCGCGAACTGGAGATTCGCGAATTCACGCCGGCGGAGTCGTGGGAGATCTCCGGGGGCATGACGTTCGACGTGGCGGCCGCGGCCGGCCTCCACGGCGACTGGTCGGGCTTCATGGCGAAGCGCGATGAACGCGGCCGTCCGCCGCTGGTCCGCGACCGGATGGCCTGGCTCGCCGATCACCGCTCGCTCGCCTGCGACCTCGTGGAGGTTGGCGGGAAGTCACTGAAGATCGAGGCGGAGAAGGGATCGACGGTCGATCTCGCCGGCAACGTCCGAGCCGCCGCCGAGGCGGCCGGCCTGCTCGACATCGACGTCGTTCGCGAGACCGATGAATCCGGCAAGGGACGCGGCAAAAACATCATCCGGCTCACCGGCCGGCCCGACCCCCAGGCCCGCTACACGGTGGAGTCGATCGACGTCACGCGGACTCGATCCAAGCCCTATCCGCCGTTCATTACGAGCACCCTGCAGCAGGCCGCCTCCAGCCGTCTTGGCATGTCCACCGACCGCACGATGCGGATCGCGCAGCAGCTCTACGAGGGCATCGACCTGCCCGACGAGGGCCGCGTGGGCCTGATCACCTACATGCGAACCGACTCGACGAACCTCTCCCGCGAGGCGATCGACATGGCCCGTCGCTACCTCGAGCAGCGGCACGGGGCGGCGTACGTGCCCGAGAAGCCGCGGACGTATTCGAGCTCCAACGAGAGCGCCCAGGAGGCCCACGAGGCGATCCGGCCGACCGACGCCTCCCGCGAGCCCGACCGGATCGCCGCCGCGCTCACCGACGAGCAGCTCAAGCTCTATCGGCTGATCTGGCAGTGCTTCGTGGCCTGCCAGTCGACCGACGCCGAGTGGGATTCGACGAGCGTCCGCATGCGGCGGAGTGACCGCGACACGGGGGCCGTCTTCAAGGCCCACGGTCGCGTGCTCCGGTTCGACGGCTTCTATCGGATCAGCGGGACACCGCGGGACGACGGCGATCAGGTGCTCCCCGACTTCGCCAAGGGAGCGGTGCTTGCCCCCTTCGACATCGAGCCGCGGCAGAAGTTTCAGGCGCCGCCGCCGCGATACACCGAAGCCACGCTCGTCAAGAAGATGGAGGAGGAGGGGATCGGCCGCCCGTCCACCTACGCCAGCATCATCAACGTGATCGAGAACCGCGGCTACGTGACCCAGCAGGACCGTCGGTTCCAGGCCACGGCGATCGGCGAGGCGGTGACCGGCTTTCTGAAGCGGGGTTTCCGCGACCAGTTCATCGAGATCGGCTACACGCGGGAGATCGAGCGGGAGCTCGACCAGGTGGCGCAGGGCACGAAGAAGTGGACCGACATGCTGCACGAGTTTCACGGCGAGCTCGCGCCGAAACTCGACGAGGCGATGGAGCAGGAGCACGAGAAGGCCAAGTCGGATCCGTCGCCCTACGCCTGCCCCGAGTGCGGGCGACGGCTGGAATACCGGCTCGGCGGCAAGGGGGAGTTTCTCTCCTGCTCGGGCTACAACGAGAAGATCATCGACGAGCCGGCCGAGGCTCCGGCCGCGACCGGCAAGGGCAAGGCCAAGAAGGCGAAGAAGAAGGCCAAGCCCAAGGAGCGGCCCGC
>JBBAVQ010000430.1:0-1793 GCA_040397625.1 Pirellulales bacterium
CCGGGCGGGGCGGGGCTGGCGGGGCGGGCCGCCGGGATCCGAAAAAACGGGCAACCCACGATTCTCGCGGGGAAGTAGCGCGGGGGTCAAGGCGACCGGTGGCGGGCCGATCGCCGGGCCGCCCCACTCCACGCGTCGCGAACCATTCCGGTTCCCGAGCGTAGAAGCCCCGATGGCAGGACCGTCCGCAGCGGCGGTACGGACTTTGCCAATCGTGCGTCGGCGTGTCATGGAGGATCCCAGATGGTGCATCGCGTGATGATGGTGGTGACGGTCTGTGGCTGCCTGGTGGCGATGGGGCCTGCCAGCGGCCAGGTGTTCTGGCCGGGTGGAGTCGTGCCGGTGGCCGTGCCCGCCCCGGTGTTGGTGGCCCGGCCGATTGTCGTGGCCAGGCCCGTGGTCGTGGCTCAGCCCGTGGTCGTGGCCGAACCCGTCTGCGTGGAGACGGTGGCGTATGCAGCGCCCGTCCCCGCGGCAGTCGTGGCTCCGACACCGCATGCCTACAAGCATGCCTATCGGGCCACGCGAAGGGCCGTGCGGCGCGGCTGGTAGTGACGAAGCGCGGGCGGGCCGGGTGTTTCGACGCCCGGCCTGCCCGGCGACTGCCGCATTCGCGGGCGGTTTGCGAGGCGCCAATGGTGCCGCCGGCCGAGGCCGCGGATAATCCCCCGCATGCCGTCCGAGATTCAGCATTCCGAGTCAACTCGACCGCCCCTCGGCGTCGGTCGCGACATCGCCGGCCGGCTGCTGTTCCTCGGCACGGGCACGAGCACCGGCGTGCCACTCGTCGGCTGCGGCTGCGAAACCTGCACCAGCAGCGACCCCCGGGACGTGCGCACGCGGACGAGCGTGCTGCTCGGCCTTCCCGCCGGCCACCTCCTGATCGACACCACCCCCGACCTTCGCAATCAGCTGCTTCGCGAGCGGATTGGCCGGGTCGATGCCGTGGTCTACACGCACGATCACGTCGATCACGTCTACGGCCTCGACGACCTGCGGCCGCTCTGCTTCGCGACCGGCCGGTCGATTCCGCTGCACTGCGAAGAGCGGGTCGAGAACCGGATCCGCAAAGCCTTCGACTACGCCTTCGCCCCCGGGCCGCCGCTCGGCGGCGGCGTTCCCAAGGTCACGTTCGAGCGGATCACGCTGTCGCCGTTCGACCTGCTGGGCGCCCGCATCGTGCCCCTGCGGCTGCGACACGGCGTATTCGACGTGCTCGGCTTCCGGGTCGGTAACGTCGCCTACTGCACCGACACCAACGGCATCCCGGACGAGAGCTGGCCGTTGCTCGAGGGGCTCGACGTTCTCGTGCTCGACTGCCTGCGGGCCAATCGGCATCCGACGCACTTCAACATCGAGGAGGCATTGGCGGCGGCGGCTCGAATTGGAGCCCGGCGGACGCTCTTCGTCCACATGGCCCACGACGTTCGGCACGCGGCGGTCGCGGCCACGCTCCCTCCGGGCGTCGAACTGGCGGTCGACGGCCTGGAAGTGCCGCTCACATAATCCGGGCCACACCTCCCCTGTAGCACAGGTTTTCAACCTGTGTGCCCTCCTTTCAGACGACGCCCGGCTTCAGGAAGCCCAATCGCGTAAGCGATGGGGGCATGCCGGCACGACCGCACCGCTCGGCCTCAGGAAGCCCAATCGCGTGAGCGATGGGGGCATGCTGGCTCAGTTGCACCGCTCGGGACTGCCCATGCCCGTCGCCGGACGCTCGCTGCGGGCTCCGGCCCTCCGCTCGCTGCACGCCGGCTGCGCTTCGCCATCGTGGCTTCGCTTGCCGCCGAGCC
>JBBAVQ010000431.1:0-1782 GCA_040397625.1 Pirellulales bacterium
CGTAGGCCTGCGTGGAGGTGAGCACCATCGTGCCCGTTCCCGTCTTGGTGTATCCGCCGGCGCCGCTGATCACGCCGTCGTAGGTCGTGCTCTCGCCGTTGCCGCCGGCCGCGAAAACATTGCCGCCAACGTCGATGTTCCGCGAGCCCTTGAGGCCGCCGACGGAATACGTGGTGCCCGTGAGAGAGAGCGCGAGCGTGCCGGCATCGGCGGCGTTCATGTCGAGCGTGGATCCCGCCAGCGCTCCCGCGTGTGCAAGGTCGAGGGTGCCGTCCGCGATCCGCGTCGCGCCCGTGAACGAGCCAGAGCCCGAGAGCGAGAGCGTGCCGGCGCCGCGCTTCGTGAGCGTGTTGCCCGCCCCCGCGAGGCCCGTGGCGAACGCCACGTTCTGGGAGTTCGTGTCGATCACGAACGCCTGGCCGGTGCCCGTGGAGATCCGCGCGGAGTAGTCGGTCGTGTTGGCAGCCGAATACTGGATCGCTCCGCCGACGAAGGCAATCGTGCCGGAAGAACCCAGCGCGTCGGCCGAGCCAAGCGTTACCGTCCCGCCGGCGAGCACGGTCCCGCCGGTGTGACTGTTCGCCCCCGCCAGCGTGAGCGTGCCGGCGCCGGACTTCCGCAGGCCGCCGGCTCCCGAGATCGCGCCGGCGTAGGTCGAGTCGTCGGAGCGATCGAAAGCGAGCGTGGTGCCCGCCAAGGAGTCCACGTCGCCCGTGAGCGAGCCGGCCGTGCCTCCGGCCCCGACTGCCAGCGTGCCCATCGAGAGCTTCACGCCGCCGGCCGCCGCCGAGTCGCCGGCGAGCACGAGCGAGCCGCCGCCGCTCTTCGTCATGCCGCTGGCCGCGGTGAGTGCCGTCGCAATCGTGGCCGTCGAGGTGCCGGTCACCGTGACCGTGTTTCCCGCCTGGTCACCCGTGAGCGACAGGGCGTCGCCGGTCAGCGTGTAGCCTTCGGCCGTGAAGCTGATGCCGGAGCCAATGCTCTGCGGGCCGCTCACGGCCACGGTGCCGCCGACGGTGCCGAACAAAGCCCCCTTCGCCGGATCCCACGCCACGATGCCCGAGCCTCCGTTCCACGTGAGGCCGGATGAGGACCACGTGCCCCCGCCGCCCGCGGTGGAACCGTTGCCGTACCAGGTGTAGGGCATGGAGGGCGTGAAGACCGCGTCGAGGCCAAGACCGTCGCCAGAGAGCGCCAGCGAGAACGTGCCGCCGAGGGTGGCGTTGGTAAAGCCCGGCGAGGCGCCGGTCGGCGACGTGGTGACCGCGAAGTTGGCCGGGTCGAAGCCTGTGATCGTCGAGGCCGAGGTCAGAATCCTCCAGGATCCCGCAAGCGACCAATCGAAGTTCTGTGCTTCACCGTTTGTGCCGGTCGCGGACAGCGACCAGAGGTTGACGTGGAACGGGCTTGCGGACGACAGTCCCGAGAACGACACCGCATCGGTCGAAATCAGGCCCCAGCCCGTGCCCGCGGTGCCCGTGGCATCGAGCATCTGCCAGTCGTAGCTCCCGTCGGCAGCGAGCGTGAGGCCGCCGGCCACCGTGAGTGGGCCTATGCCCGCCGCCGGGATCATGGCCGCGCTGCCGCCAACTGTCAGGCCGCCGGCGACCGCTCCAGCGCCCGCGATCACCTGCGCCCCTGGAATCGTGTAGCCGCCGGTCATGGCCGAGGCGTCGAAGATCGAGCCAGCCGCCAGGCTGATGGTGCTCGACGAGGCGATGGAGCCAGCCGCACCGAGCGCCAGCGTGCCGGCGGAGATCCTGGTCGGGCCCGTGTAGGTGC
>JBBAVQ010000432.1:0-1754 GCA_040397625.1 Pirellulales bacterium
CAGAACAGACTCGGCATCCTCTCGACCGCGCCCGAGGCCTTACGGCCTTCGGCTTACACGGGCGGCTACCCACTGTCCGTACAAGCCCAACGCCGTGAGGCGTGGGGTGAATCACCGATCCGTGTCGGCTGTGGACTGGCGGGCTCACCCTCGAGCCTATAATCACCGCGATGCGAACGCTCCTTCTCGTACCGACGGAACTCGAGCGACGGGTGCTTGAACCGCTCGTCGCTCCCGCCTTGGGCCGCGACGATCGCCCGGAACTCTGTGGCTTCGGTCCCGTGGCCGCCGCCGCCCGCACGTCGCTGCTTGTGGCCCGACACCAGCCGGAGCGGGTGGTGCTCGTGGGCATCGCCGGCAGGCTGGATGATCGCCTCGCCCTCGCCGCCGCCTATCGATTCCAGCAGGTGGGCTGCTTCGGCATCGGCGTGGGATCGCGGGACGACTTCATCCCTGCTGGCACGCTCGGGTGGCCCCAGTGGCCGGGCGACGCGGCCGATGGTTCGCCCGCCCTTGGCGACGTGATCGACTGCGGGCCGCGGGAAGCGTCTGCCGCCGCGGCTGCGGCCAAACTCCTGCTCACGGTGTGCGCGGCCTCCGCCACCGCCGAAGACGTGCGCATGCGGAAACGGCTGTTTCCCGCCGCCGTAGCGGAAGACATGGAGGGCTTCGCCGTGGCGTTCGCCTGCCGGCTTGCTGGCGTGCCGTGCGAGATCCTCCGCGGCATTTCGAATACCGCCGGTGACCGCGACCAGAGCCGTTGGCAGACGAAGGCCGCTCTCGAAGCGGCGGGAGCACTGGCTGCCCAGGTGATTGCGGAGGCATCGTGAGCGAGATCATCCGCCTCGGCATCTCGACCTGCCCCAACGACACCTTCGCCTTCCACGGCCTGATCACCCGCGCGGTGGACTGGCACGGGCTGACGTTTGAGGTGGAACTGCTCGACATCCAGCAACTCAACGAACGCCTGCTGGCCGGCAACTTCGACGTTGCCAAGACGAGCTTTCACGCCGCCCTCTCGCTGGCCGACGACTACGTGGTGCTGCCGAGCGGATCGGCGCTCGGCTTCGGCGTGGGGCCGCTGCTACTCTCGGCAGCAGCCGGTGGTATTCCGACTGGCCCTGGGCAGCTCACGCTCTGCCCCGGTAGGCACACGACGGCGGCGCTCCTCTTCTCGCTTTTTCACCCGCACACCACGCGGGTGGAGCACGTGGTGTTTTCCGAGATCATGCCGGCGCTCGAGGCCGGGCGGGCCGACTTTGGCGTCTGCATCCACGAGGGACGGTTCACCTGGCAGCAGCACGGCCTCGGGCTGGTGGAAGACCTCGGCACCCGCTGGGAGACCGAGACGGGCTGCCCACTTCCCCTGGGCGGCATCGTGGCGAGCCGACGGCTGCCTGGCGAGACGATCGCCGCGGTGCAGCGGGTGATCCACAGTTCGCTGCTGCTGGCGCTGGGCGACCGGGATGCGGCGCTCCCCACGATGCGGGCGCACGCCCAGGAGCACGACGACGCGGTGCTCATGCAGCATGTCGATCTCTACGTGAACGAGTGGACGGTGAACCTCGGCCCCGTCGGTATGCGGGCCCTTGAGGAACTCTCGGCTCGGGCCGCGTCGATCGGCCTCGGAACGGGCCGCCGGCTCGAGATCTTCGCGGGGTGTGGCCCGTGAAAGCCGACCGGCCGTAAGGCCGCGGGTGCGGTCGAGAGGATGCCGAGTCTGTGCTGGCCGCGCCCCACGCCTCACGGCGTTG
>JBBAVQ010000433.1:0-1704 GCA_040397625.1 Pirellulales bacterium
CTGACCGCGGGGACGATCACCGTCGGTTCGGTGGGCAACTCGAATGTCTACCCGAGTTACTACAGCCATGCGGCCGGCGACGTGGCCACGACCGGCAATATGGTCTTGGGCGTGAATGGCGGTCGGTCGCAGTCGTATTTCACGGCCGGCACGCTTCAGATCGGGGGAACCATGCAGCTGGGATCCGCGGCGGGGGCGGGTGCCTCGAGCCTCGCGCTCAACGGCGGCGACGGCACGATCACGGCGGGCAGCCTCGAGATTGGCTCGGCCGGGTCGCTCGATTTCGACTTTCTCGGCGGCACGACCCTCAAAACGCTCTCCGTGACCAATGGAATCAGCTTGACGGGATCCTCGGCGCTGACCGTTCGTAACGCCGGGTCCGTGTCGCTCGGGGCGTCGTACACGCTGCTCGACGGTCTGTCTCTCTCGGGCACCTTCGGGAGCGTCACGTTTGACGGATTTGCCGCCGGACTGACGCCGTCGCTCGTCTATGACAGACTCGGGGGCAATCTCCGGCTGACGGTCGGGCAGGCGACCCCGACGATCACGATCAACGTCGGCAGCGGAACGCAGACGCAGACGCAGGCCGGCTACCCGCTTCTCTCCGGCTCGACTCCGATCGAGAAGACGGGCGAGGGCACGCTGGTCGTTGACCAAGCCAACACGCTCACCGGCTCGACCACGGTCCAGCAGGGCAGGCTGCAGCTCGCGGACGGCTCGGCTCTCGCTACCAGTCGGATCGTGCCTGTCGCCGGTGGCACCGTGTCGCTCACCCCCGGCCTGCAGACGACCGTGGGCGGCCTGGCGGCGAATGCCGGTGGCCTCACCGACGTGGGCACCGGACTGGTCACGGTGGCCAGTGGTCTTCCCGCCGCCGACATGCTGACCGCGCTTCTGGCCGGTCGTGGCGACGGCTCGTGGAACGGCACCAGCGGTATCACGTCGAGCGACGCGGCAGCTGATCTGGCCCAGAGCACGCCGCGGACGGTCGGTTGGCTCGACAACGGAGACGGTTCGGTGACGTTCGCGTTTGCCGCTCCAGGGGATACCAACCTCGATTGGAACGTCGACATCCTCGATGCGGCCAACTTCCTGGCGGGTGGCAAGTTCGACAGTGGCACACCGGCGACCTGGAACGAGGGTGACTTCGGCTACGACGGTGTGGTAGACATCCTTGACGCCGCCGATTTTCTCTCCACCGGCCTGTTCGATGCGGGGGCCTACAACCCCCCGCCGTCGTCGGCGGGTGGCGTCGCCGCGGTTCCGGAGCCGATGGCATGGCCTCTGGTCGCCGCCGTTTTCGGGATGATCGCTGCCCGTGGCGTGCGGCGTCGGTCATCCTGCGACGCGAGGGAACGCTGACATGCCCTCCGACGAGACCGCTCTGAATGGCCGGGCTCGACGGTGGCCGTTTGCCATGCTCGCAGGCTGGACGTTCGTGGTCGCCGGTGTCCTGGGAAGGACGGCTTGGCCTGCGTGGCCCGTGGATGCCCCAAATCCACCCGCGGCGATCGATCCCCGGCTGATCCTGTCGCTGCCGTCGAATCTCGATCAGGCGCTGGCGGGCACGCCGGACGGCCTGCACGTGCTTGCCGATGCCGCGTACAGCTTCGGTACGACGGTCACTGCGTCTGGCGACGTCTACTTCACCGAGTTTGCAAACCAGCGGATCCAGCGTTTCAACGCCGCCGACGGCTCCCTGAC
>JBBAVQ010000434.1:0-1697 GCA_040397625.1 Pirellulales bacterium
ACTGCTTGTCGTGCTCGGCCACCTCGACGAGCCGCTTGGCGAGATTCTCGACGCCGATCTCGGTGACGGCGTAGCGGTTGCCCTGCATCGCCAGCGCGCCGTTGGGCTTGAGCGACACGGTGCCCACCATCGCCCGCACGCCGCTGCCGGCGTGGGCGAGCATGTTGCCATCATTCTGGCCCTCGACCCAGATCACCTCTTGGCCCTTCACGTCGTCCGGGGCAAGAAAGTAGAGGTACACGCTGAACGGCTCGTGCCGAACCTTGGCGAACAGGTACTCATGATCCTTGAGTTTGCCGTCGATCCGCTCGCGCTTCACGACGGTGCACGAGTAGTCCTTGATCGTGGTGCGGAGCTGCGCGAGACCCTTCTGGGCCAGTTCGAGCGCGGGCTGCAGGGGGTGGACGCCGCCGCCGGCCACCGCCTGGGCGTCGGCCGCGCCGACATTGCCCTTGGCGACATCGCCGTTGGGGACGAGGCCGGTCCCCAGTTCCTGGGCGTTGGCCAGCGCGGCCAGCAGCATCACCGCCAAGCCGCCGCGAACCGTGGCCGCTTGAACCACACCCATCCATGCACTGCGGGCCATCGATCCCTCCATGGATCTCTTGAAAAACAGCGTCTTCCCCTCGACGTCATCGACCGGGGAGGGGGGGAGTCTACAGGTGCCTCCCGCGCGCCCGCCATGGCAGTTCCAACCCCGAAAGGCCGCATTTCCTGCCTGAAAGAGGGCGTGCTTGTCGGCCGGGCGTTTGCCAACCATGCTCGATTTCCCGCCTTCCGCCCCCGGCTTCCCGCATCGATGGCCTCCACCAGCCTGTTTTCGCCAGCAGAATCGCTCCGGATCGCCTGCGTCGAGTCGCAGCCCTTCGGCGAGAACACCTACATCGTGTCGCGGGTCGGCGACCGCCGCTGCGTCGTCATCGACCCCGGGTTCGAGCCACAGGCGATCGTCGAGTGGATCGATGCCCAGGGCCTCGAACCGGCCGCGATCCTGCTCACCCACGGCCATTCCGACCACATCGCCGGGAACAACACGCTCCGGAACCGCTGGCCGTCGCTGCCGATCGTCATTGGCAGGCACGACGCCGCAAAGCTCACGAGCCCAGCCGGTAATCTCTCGGCCGCGTTCGGAATGAGTCTGGTCAGCCCACCGGCTGACCGGCTGCTCGACCATGGCGAGACCGTCTCGCTGGCGGGGCTCGACCTGGCCGTCCGCGAGATTCCTGGCCATTCCCGCGGGCATGTCGTCTTCGTGGTGGAGGGCCTCGCCCCACCGGTGGTCTTCGGCGGCGACGTCCTGTTCGCGGAGGGTGTGGGCCGCAGCGACTTCCCCGACGGCGACTTCGCAGCCCTGGCTGCCGGGATTCGCAACCACCTCTACACCCTCCCTGACGAGACGATCGTGTTTCCAGGCCACGGCGGCCCCACGACGGTCGGCCACGAAAAAAGTCATAATCCCTTCGTGCCCGCGGGGGCCGCAAATTGACCGCTTCCGCAGCCCCGGTCGAAGATGCCTTCATGCTCTCGCCCGCCGACATCGCCGAAAAGGAGCCGGGAACGCCCCGCAAGGCGTCGGGCCGATCGCCACTGTGTCGGGCCGCGGGGCTTGGACTCGCGGGCCTCGCCCGCCTGCTGGCCGGGGCGAGCGTCCGCTGGATCGCCAGCCAGCCCGACACCTGCCAGCGGGTCTACTTCGC
>JBBAVQ010000435.1:0-1692 GCA_040397625.1 Pirellulales bacterium
CACATCGGCTACGAGAAGGCGGCGAAGATCGCCAAGAAGGCCCACGTCGAGGGGACGAGCCTCAAGGCGGCGGCCGTGGCCCTGGGCTACGTCACGCCCGAGCAGTACGACCAGTGGGTCGTGCCGGTGGAAATGACGCGGCCGCTGCCGGCCTGACCACGCGTCACGCCCCGTGCACGAGAACGTTCTTGAACTGCCACGGATCGCTGGCGTCGATGTTTTCGCTGAACAGCCCGGGGCGGCCGGTCAGCGGCGTCCAGTCGGTGTAGTGGCCGGTGACGGGCCCGAGGTAGGGACGCTGCACCTCCAGGCACCGTTGGAAGTCCATCTCGTCGGCCTCCACGATCCCCGCGGCGGGGTTTTCCAGCGCCCAGACCATGCCGGCGAGCACGGCGGACGAGACCTGCAGGCCCGTGGCGTTCTGGTAGGGAGCGAGGTCGCGGGTCTCGTCGATGGATAGCTGCGAGCCGTACCAGTAGGCATTCTTCTCGTGGCCGTAGAGCAGCACACCCAGTTCGTCGATGCCATCGACGATCTCGTTCTCATCGAGGATGTGGATCTGATCCTGGCGAGCGCCGGCACGGCCGAAGAGTTCGTGCAACGACAGGACGGCGTCGTCGGCGGGATGGTAGGCATAGTGACAGGTCGGGCGATAGACGCAGCCACCGCCGGCCTCGCCGTCGCGAAGCGTGAAGTAGTCGGCGATCGAGATCGACTCATTGTGCGTGACGAGAAAGCCATACTGCGGACCGGGCGTCGGGCACCAGGAGCGAACCCGGGTGTTGGCCCCGGGCTGGAGCAGATAGGCACCGGCCTTGGAGCCGATCGTCTCGAGGCGGCCGTTGTCTGGCAGCCACTTCTCGTGCGTGCCCCAGCCGAGTTCCGCCGGCTGCATGCCCTCGGACAGGAAGCCCTCGACGCTCCACGTGTTGACGAACACATTCATCGGCTTGGGATTGCGCGACCGCTGGGTGTCGCGTTCGGCGATGTGGATCCCCTTGACGCCGAGATCCCGCATCATCCTGGCCCAGCCGGGCTGATCGTCGGCGGCCGGTGTGGGCAGCGCGCGGCCCAGGTCGCGAGCGAGATCCACCAGCGCCTGCTTGACGAACCAGGAAACCATGCCGGGATTGGCGCCGCAGCAGGAGACGGCGGTGGTGCCGCCGGGATGCCGGGCCTTCTCCTCGCGGACCGTCGCCCGCAGGGCGTTGTTGGTGCGAGCCTCCGGCCCGGCGCTGCGGTCGAAGTAGAAGCCCGGCCAGGGCTCGACCACCGTGTCGATGTAGAGCGCCCCGACTTCCCGGCAGAGCCGCATGATGTCGAGTGACGACGTATCGACCGAGAGATTGACGCAGAACGCCTGCCCACCGCTCGTGAGCAGCGGTTCGAGGAGATGCCGGTAGCGGTCGCGGGTGACGGCCTGATGGATGAACCGGACCCCATGGCGGTCGAGGATCTCGCGGCTGCTGTCGTCCGGGTCGATGACCACCAGTCGGGAGCGGTCAAACTTGAAGTGCCGCTCAAGCAACGGCAGGGTGCCCCGACCGATCGAGCCGAAGCCGATCATCACGATAGGACCATCGATCGTGCCATGGACGGGCCACTTCGTCATGCGTTCACTCCGGGAGAAGTTCAAACTCTCGCGGATTGTGTTCGATAACGTCGCGCCTGTCCATGCCCGTCGCCGGACGC
>JBBAVQ010000436.1:0-1690 GCA_040397625.1 Pirellulales bacterium
GGCGGAAGTGTAGCCCGTCGAGATCTCACCAGCCGAGCTCGGATGATCCCCTCGCGTCCGCCCCTGGGCTTCCAGGGGCCGCGGCGTGAACCAACTCGCAGACACTCCCAGCGACCCGCGGGCCCTGGCCCTCGCTGGGAGTTCACCGCCTATTTCGGGATCGGCAGTGTCTCGATCGGCACCGGCGGGCCCGGGGCGATCTGTGCGCCGGGCGGCAGCTGCTCGGGCGAGATCGGAGCGCCGTAGACAGGGCCCTGCGGCGGAGGGGGCGCGGCCGGTGGAAGGCCCGGTGGCATGACCGTGGCACCGGCCGCGTCGGGAGGCTGGTAGTAGGGCTCGGTGTGCGACTGCGCCGGCACGCCGAGTTTGGCGAGCACCAGCGCGAGCATCTTCTGCTCGAGCTTGGCGTCGCGGCCGAGCGGGATCCAGCCGAGGTTTGGCGTGGGGCTCGCCACGGGCCGCGGCTGGTCGCCCACCTGCTGGCCGAGGGTGGGGAGCGGCGTGCCGTAGCGGTAGAGCGAGTCGTCGTTGCGGAACGAGGCGCCGCCGGTGGTCGCCCGCATCGGACGCGGTAGGTATTCGAGTTCCTTGTTGACGACCACCTCGACCCGCCAGCCGGCCGAGTCGGGCGTGAGCCGCATCGTCGCCACCCGCCGGATCGACTGCAGCGTCGCCTCCCATCGTTCGCCCCAGCCCACCGAGTCGCCCCGCCAGGGCTCGAGGATGGTGGCGCCGGTCTGGGGGAAGGTGTCGATGCGGCCCTCGGTCGGCACGCCGTTGGCAAACACCACCCGCTGTTCGGAGTGCACCTTGAAGAAGTCGTCGGTCACGTCCACGAGCTTCGTCCACACCAACTCCGCGTCGATCGGCGGGATCACGACCGCGTTGCGGGGCGTCGCAGGCGGGCCGGGCATCATCGGGCCGCCGGGGCCGATGATCGCGCCCTCCGGCAGCGGGGCGAACGGATTGGGCTGCGCCGCGTTGGACTGCGGACCGAGCGGAGCGGGCAGGATCGGAACCGCCTGTGGCGGCGGCAGCGGCTGCTGCGCATTCGCCCATGTGCCCTGCGAGAGGGCTGCGACCAGCATCGCGATGAGAGACGGGCGAAGCATCCGGGATTTCCGCAGGGGTGGCGGATCGTCCCGGATCGTCGCCGGTCGCTCAAGGGCAGTTCAGGCCCGCAAAACCCGGCGATTTCGCCGCCCAAACCAGCCCGACACGGCGACCGCTCCGCAGGCGAGCAGGGAGAGTGCCGTCGGTTCCGGCACGGCCGCGATTCCGGCAGTCTGGTCGGTCGGCGGGTTGTAGGAGCCGGCGTCGAACAGGCCGTTGGAGAGGAAGCTCGCGGCGTCGAGGATGTCCACCACGCCGTCATAGGTGAAGTCGCCCTCGTTCCACGACGCCGGGCTGCCGGTGTCGAACTTGCCGCCGGCGAGGAAGTTGGCGGCGTCGATGATGTCCACCTGCCAGTCGAGGTTGGTGTCACCGGCGGCGGCAAAGGCGAAGGTCACGGAACCGTCGCCGTTGTCGAGCCAGCCAACCGTCCGGTCGCCGCCGCTGCTGGCGGCGACGCTCGAGGTGATGCCGCTGGTGCCGTTCCAGCTGCCGTCGCCCATGCCCGTGACGATCGCGCTGACCATGTCGGCGGCGGAGAGGCCGGCCGCCACGGTGACCAGCCCGCTGCCCACGT
>JBBAVQ010000437.1:0-1678 GCA_040397625.1 Pirellulales bacterium
ACCGCGTTCCGCGTGGCGGCCCGGCAGCGGTGGCAGACGAAGCGCGGCCCGATCGGGAATCGGCGGATCATCGACTGGATCACGTTCGACGTGGACGGCGAGTTCTTTCCGACGACGAGCCAGAACTTCGGGCAGCTGATGGGCCTCTGGCAGTACGACTTCCGCTGGCACGTGGGCGACCGGACGGCGGTGCTCTCGACCGCGGACGTCGACTTCTTCAATGGCGGCCAGCAGCTCTACACCGTGGGCGTGCTGTTGAACCGCACGCCCCGCGGGAGTTTCTACATCGGCTTCAACCAGTTCGGCGGGCCGATCAGCGCCGCGGTGCTCGCCGGCTCGTACACCTACCGGATGAGCCCCAAGTGGGCGAGTTCGTTCGGATCGGCGATCGATCTCACCGGCAACAACATCGGCCAGAACTTCCAGCTGGTGCGAATCGGCGAATCGTTCCTGATGACGTTTGGCTTCAACGTCGACTACAGCCGCAACAACGTGGGCGTGACCTTCAACCTCGAGCCGCGGTTCCTGTCGCGGACGCAGTTCGCCAGCCGCTCGGGCATCGACATCCCGGTCGCGGGCGCGTACGGCCTGGAGTGACGGCGCGCGACACGCGAGTCCGGGGTTTACCCCTGTCGCTGACGCGATTGGGCTTCCGGATGGAGCGTGTGGGAGGCTCGACGCCCCACGGAAGCGTCACCGCGTGAGCGGTACGGCGGCACCACGCCGGACTTCGGCGGGTCAGGCCGCCTCGACGGGCGTTTCCTCGGCCGCAGCCCGGCGAGCCTTGCGGCTACGGCGGATGGCGCCCGCGCCCAGGGCGAGAGCCCCGATTCCGGAGAGGGCAGCCGCCGTGGGCTCGGGCACCGTGATCGGCGCATTGACCGTCGACTCGTACGCGCCGGAAAGAACCCGAAACTCATCCGACTGTCTGTCCCACGTCACTTTGAAGTAGCCGTAGTGAAACTGCGTGGCGTCGTTGAAGAGCGGGCCCGTGCCGTTGGCAGCAACCCGAAAGCCGATGAAGTTGGCCGGAGTGAGGGTGAAGTTATTGGCCCTGTAAGTACTTGCATCACGAAGATAGAAGGGCGAGTTGCCGGCCCCATTGGCCAAGAAGGTTGCCGAACTGCCGACCGAACTGCCATCCAAAAACTTGGTTGGGCTCGTGCTGGTATAGCCAGTCGCGAAACGCGTTCCCGCTCCGGGCCTGAAGCCTCTGTAGACGTTTGGGTAGTATCCTCCGCTTACGGACAAGGCGTTGCACACGTCAAACTGCCGCCCAGTGAGCCCCAGGAAGTTGTTCACGACGGTGTTGCCGCCGGAAGGAACGCCGGCGTTTGCTCCGGTCGTCAACCCGAGCGATGTGACGTCGATATTCACGACAGCGGCCTCGCAGTCAACCGAGGCGAGGCCAGTGGCACCCAAGCCGGTGGCGAGGTAGCGGCCGAGGGTGGCCTTGGAGCGGGCGTGGGCCGCAGATCCGGCCTTGCGGGCCGACGTCGAGGGGCAGGAGGTCATCGTCATCGCAGCGTGTCCTGATTGGGGGGCGGCCAGAGCCTCGGTTGTTCACGAACCTCGATCGGATATAGGGGCCGATCCTGATGCTCACAAGGCTCTTGGCGGCAAAAAGTGACGAATCGGGCGGGAGCGGGGACGAATCAGCGTGGATTGTCCGTTTTGC
>JBBAVQ010000438.1:0-1664 GCA_040397625.1 Pirellulales bacterium
ATCGGGATGAGGCAGCCCGTGTTCGTCGCCAGCAGCGCCGCGGCACACACCAGCCAGACAGCCTTCCTCATCGCATGGTCCTCCTGACCCTCGCGTGAATCATCCCTGATTCGGCTCGCACGCCGGTTCGCCCGAGGGTTCCGTTCGCTCATCGCGGCGGATGTACCCGATCGATTCCGATGGTGCGAGGTTGACTCGAACAACTCCTCCGGCCCGGGGGCCGGCTGCCTTACCCGCCTTCCCCAGTCTTCGCCTGTTCGGGGCTCGACTGGTTCGGCTCATCGTCGGGCGGTGCCGGAGACTCGGACGTCTGGGGCGGCTCCTCCGCCTTCCGTCGATCCATTTCCCTGACCCGCGCCTCCATCTCCTTGCCCGGCTTGAACGTGACCACACTCTTGGCCTGCACTGGCACCCGCTCTCCCGTTCGGGGATTGCGAGCCACCCGAGCATCCCGCCGCTTGATCTGGAAGACCCCGAAGTTCCTGAGCTCGATCCGCCCCTCCTGAACGAGCGTTTCGATCAACGCATCGAACGTTTTTTGGACCAGCTCCTTCGTGCGAAGCTGGGGCAGCTCGAGCTGTTCGGCGATCGTCCGGACGATGTCTTTCTTGGTCACGGCTCCGACGCTCCGACCGCGTTCCCGATGGCTCTGCCCGATGGCGAAAGCCGCCGAAAAAGAGGAGGAAAAATCGTCGCAAGCCTAGGCCCGACAAGCACTAATGTCAACCGAATGCCACGCTGGCACACCGCTACACGAGCCCTTGTTCACTCATGGTATCGACGGCATAACCCGTAAACTTCACACAATCGGCACGCTTTCGGGGCGTGCGACCAGCCCGACGATGACCGGGCAGGCCTGCGAGGCTGGGGCGTTGCGGCTGCCTTGGGACACTGCGGAAACCCACTACACTCGGTCGCGGCCGCGCCCGCGCCGCCTGGCCACCCCTGCCCCGTGCCCCCGTCGATCCAATGCCGTCTTCCTCTGGGACATCCACGCCCCCTGATCTCTCCGTGGCCCTCGGCCGCCTGCGGCTGCCCAATCCGATCCTCGTGGCATCGGGCACGTTTGGGTATGGCCGCGAGATGGCGGGGCTCGTCGATCTCGCAAGGCTCGGCGGCATCGTCCCCAAGACGATCACGCCGCTGCCCCGCCAGGGCAACGTGCCGTGGCGAACGGTCGAAACCGCGGCGGGGCTGCTCAACTCGATCGGCCTCGACAACGACGGCGTTGATGCCTTTCTGGCGAACCAGCTTCCTTGGCTGCTTGGCTGCGGGGCGCCCGTGATCGTGAGCATCGCGGGGGCGACAATCGACGAGTTCGTCTCCCTCGCCGCCCGCCTCGACGAGGTGCCCGGCATTGCGGCGGTCGAACTCAACGTGTCGTGCCCCAACGTCAGCCACGGCGTGGACATGGGGAGCGATCCGGAAGTCTGCCGCCGCGTGGTGGCGGGGGTCCGCGGCGCGACGTCGAGGCCCGTGCTCGCCAAGCTGACGCCCAACGTCTCCGACATCGCGGCGATCGCCCGCGGCGCGCGGGACGGCGGTGCCGACGCGGTCACCGTGATCAACACCTGTCAGGGCATGGCGGTCGACTGGCGGCGGCGGCGGCCGCTGCTGGGCAACGTGATCGGCGGCCTGAGCGGTCCGGCGATCAAGCCGATCGC
>JBBAVQ010000439.1:0-1658 GCA_040397625.1 Pirellulales bacterium
CGGCATTGCGAACGCCGCGCTCTCCCAGTTGAGCTACCGCCCCGGACCGGGGCCGGCCGTCAGGCCGGTTTTTCCCGCGGGAAACCCGATCGTACGGCACTCGGCGGGGGCTGTCCAGCGCTACAATACCGCGGCCCATCCCGCCCAAGCCACGCGCCGCCAGCAGCCCATGCACGTCCCGCCGATCGTCGTCCGCGGTGCCCGCGAACACAACCTCCGCGACGTCACTGTCGGCTTGCCCCGCGGGCGGCTTGTCTGTCTGTCTGGCGTCAGCGGATCGGGCAAATCGAGCCTCGCCTTCGACACGCTCTACGCCGAGGGACAGCGACGCTACGTCGAAAGCCTCTCCACGTTCGCCCGGCAGTTCCTCGGCCAGCTGCCGAGGCCCGATGTCGACAGCGTGACCGGGCTTTCCCCGTCGATCTCGATCGCGCAGAAGTCGGCGGGCACCAACCCCCGATCCACCGTCGCCACGATGACGGAGATCCACGACTTCCTCCGCGTGCTCTACGCGCGGGTCGGCACGGCCCACTGCCCCGAGTGCGACGCCGTGCTCGAGGCGCAGCCACGGGATCAGATCGTGGAGCGGATCATCGCGGCTCGCGGTGGCAAGCGGGTGATGCTCCTCGCGCCGCTCGTCCGCGACGGAAAGGGCGAGCACCGCGACCTCTTCATCGATCTCGTCCGCCAGGGCTTCACACGGGCCCGCGTCGATGGCACCGTCTGCCGCGTCGAGGATCCGCCGCCGCTCGAAAAGCAGCTCAAGCACACGATCGATGTGGTGGTCGATCGGCTCGTACCCGGCGACGCCACGCGGAGCCGGATCGCGGAGGCGGTGGAACTCGCCCTCAAGACCTCCGGCGGCCAGGTCATCGTGGCGAGTGAAAATGGGGACGGGAGCGATTTTCCGGCCTCCGAAGGCGGCACGGTCCCGACCGGCAGCGTTGGTCGGGGTGCTTCGCAAAAATCGCTCCCGTCCCCATTTTCCGATCTCGTTCTCTCCAGCAAATACGCCTGCACCGCCTGCGGTGTGAGTTACTCAACGCCGGAGCCGCAGCTCTTCAGCTTCAACAGTCCCCAGGGAGCCTGCCCGACCTGCGAAGGCCTCGGCGACATCTACGGCATCGACCCCGCCAAGCTCGTCACCGAGCCCGACAAAACGCTTCGCAAGGGGGCGATCGGCGTGCTGGGCACGTTTCGCGACATGCCGCGGTGGCTGCGGCGGCTCTTGAACAGCGTGGCGGCCCACGTGGAGGCCAAGAAAAAACTCGACCCGGGCACGCTCCTCGACACGCCGTGGAAGGACCTCACCGCCGCCCAGAAAAAACTCTGGCTGAGTGGCACCGGCCTCGAGGAGATCAACGTCTCGTGGAAGCGCGGCCGGGCAGAGCGCGGCGCGAAGACGAAGTTTGAGGGGCTCTGCGGCCTGCTTGCCAACCGCTGGCGAACTGCCAAGAGCGGGATCATTCGTCGGATGCTCGAGAAGCTGATGAGCGTGACGCCCTGCCACGACTGCCAGGGCAGGCGGCTCTCGGCCCAAGCCCGCGCCGTACGGATCACGACGGCGTCGAAGGCCTGGCTCGCCGAGGCGAAAAAGGATTCGGACGGCCATCCGGCCCAGCTCTCGCTCGATGCGCTGTGTGCCCTGCCGATCGCCG
>JBBAVQ010000440.1:0-1655 GCA_040397625.1 Pirellulales bacterium
ACAAAGCCCATACTCCTCCCAACGCCGTAAGGCGTGGGGCGAACCACCACCAGACCCCGCCACCAGAGTGGCGTGCCTCGCGTCAGATCCGGTCCTGATGCCGCGTGCGGCTCTTGCTCGAACGGCAATCGGCGCACAGTCCGCTGACGATCAGCCGGTGCGACTGGGCGCGAAACTGGTGCCGGGCCGCCACCGCGTCGCGGATCTTCGCCACCTCGTCGCTCGAAAACTCGATCAGCCTGCGGCAACCCGTGCAGTAGAGGTGGTCGTGCTGCGGATAGCCGTAGTCATGCTCGTAGACAGCCCGACCGTCGAGCACCATCTTGTTGAGCAGGCCGGCGTCCACCATCTCGGCGAGCGTGCGGTACACGGTCGGACGGCTGGCCGTCGCCCCCTCGCGGGTCTTCCGGAGGTCGGCCAGGAGCTGCTCGGCGTCGAAGTGCTCGTGACGGCTGGCCACGTAATCGACGATCACCCGCCGCTGCCGCGTGATCCGCTTGCCGCGAGTCTGCAGGAACTCGGCGAACCGCTCGGCGGGGGTGAGCGCCGTATCCACACTGCCGAGCGAGAAATCGGAACCGACGGCCATCGAACACCTCCGCGACCATTGTAGCCACCAGGAAGCGTAACGCCGTAAGGCGTACGGCCCGCCCAGGAAGCGTAACGCCGTAAGGCGTACGGCAAAATCCGCGCCGATCGCCACCTCGCGCCGCCCCCATCGCTCACGCGATTGGGCTTCCTGAAGCCGCAGGAAGCGTAACGCCGTAAGGCGTACGGCAAAATCCGCGCCGCCCGCCACCTCGCGCCGCCCACCACCAAACGCGAACGGCCGGACCGTTGCCGGTCCGGCCGCTGTCTGTGCGGTCACGTCAGGTGGCGTTCACCGCCGACGACCCGTGCTCAACCGAGCCGGTCGAGCAGGCGGTCGAGGGCGATGTCGAGCTTGTCCGGCGTCTCATAGGAGCCGTCGGCAATCGCCGCCTTGATCGCGGCGACGCGGTCGAAGCGGATGTCGCTCGTCGCACCGGCAGCCTTCACGGCGTCGACCGACAGCGTTACCGCATCGTGCACCTCGCCCACGCCTTCTTGGCGGGCAGCGGCCTTGGCGGACTGCGCCGCCTCGACGCCCTTCACGGCACCGAGACCCTGCGAACCCTGCGTCGAAAACACACCGAAGATGTTCATGATGTCACTCCTTGGCAAGCCGTCGTTCCGAACCCCCGTGATCCCCGCACGCCCGCTTCTACGCGGCACACCGGCGGAGAGTTCAGCGAGTCGTTCGCGATTTCGGACCTGCTTCCTTTCCTGTCGTCATTGTTGCCGCGCTTCCGCGTTCCGGCGACTCCAATCGTCGGACAGCGGCCGGTGGTGTTGCCGACCCGGTCGCCGCGGCTAACTTTTCTTCATCGACCAGCCACACCGAAAACTTCACCGAAATTTTTTCTTACCAGTTTTTCCCGTCCTGCCGATCCGCCCGGCCCCGGCAGCCGCCAGACCTCGGCAACCACTCGGACTTCCCAGTCTGCCCGGCCCGCCTACATCGCGAACTCGGGCTTCCGCCGGCCGAGCTGGCCCTGGAGCCGCTCGACGATGGCACTGTGCATCTGGCTGACGCGGCTCTCGGAGAGGTCGAGGGTGGCCCCGATCTCCTTCAT
>JBBAVQ010000441.1:0-1654 GCA_040397625.1 Pirellulales bacterium
TCCAACGTCGTGCCGCCGTACGGCTTACGCCGTTACGCTCCCTGCGGCCCAGGAAGCCCAATCGCGTAAGCGATGGGGGCTGCGGCCGAGTCCAACGTCGTGCCGCCGTACGGCTTACGCCGTTACGCTCCCTGCGGCCCAGGAACCCCAATCGCGTAAGCGATGGGGGCTGCCACGGCCGGTTACACTGCGGGCATGACGGCTCCCGCCTCAGTCCGCCACCCGCTTCCCGCACCCGCGCCCGACGGACCACGCGCCGTCGAGGTCCTTCGCCACTGGGATCGCGAGCACGTCTGGCACGCCTTCACGCAGATGCAGGAATACGAGCCGCTCCTGATCGAACGGGGTGAGGGCTCGTGGCTCATCGACACCGACGGCCGCCGCTACCTCGACGGCTCGGCCAGCATGTGGTGCGCCGTCCACGGCCACCGGCATCCGCGGCTCGACGCGGCCCTCGCCGCCCAGGCCGGAAAGGTGGCCCACACCACGAACCTCGGCCTCTCCAATCCCACCGCCGTGGAGTTTGCCAGGCGACTCGTCGAGATCACGCCACCGGGCCTCGAGAAGGTGTTCTTCTCGGGCGACGGGTCGAGTGCGATCGAGGCGGCCCTGAAGATGGCCTTCCAGTATTGGCGGCAGATCGCCCCGCCGCAGCCCGCCCGCACGCGATTCCTCGCCATCGGCGAGGCCTATCACGGCGACACGCTCGGCGCGATCGGCGTGGGCGGCGTCGATCGCTTCACGTCGATGTTTCAGCCGCTCACCTTCGAGGCGATCCGGGTTCCATCGCCAGGCGGTCCGTGCCCCGCGTCGGGCAATCCGCCGCCATCGCTCACCGACGCCCTCGCCGCGGTTGAGCACGCCTTCACGACGCACGCTGGCACGATCGCCGCCCTCGTCATGGAGCCACTCGTGCAGATGGCGGCTGGCATCTACGTGCACCCGCCGGGCTTCCTCCGCGGCGTCGCCGACCTCTGCCGGAAGCACGACGTGCTTTTGATCCTCGACGAGGTCGCCACCGGCTTCGGCCGCACCGGCACGATGTTTGCGTGCGAACAGGAAGATGTGTCGCCCGACTTCCTCTGCCTCGCCAAAGGACTGACGGCCGGGTATCTGCCGATGGCGGCCACGCTCACCACCGCGCGGGTCTGGAACGCGTTCCTCGGCGCACACGCCGACCAGCGGACGTTCTTCCACGGCCACACCTACGGCGGCAACCCGCTGGCCGCGGCGGTGGGGCTCGAATCACTCGCCATCTTCCACGACGACCGCGTGCTCGACGCGCTGCCGCCCAAGATCGCCCGGCTTCGCGCGCATGGCGAGCGGCTCGCGCGGCTCGATCACGTGGGGGCGATGCGGCAGTGCGGGCTGGTCGTCGGGCTCGACCTCGTGGCCGACAAGGCGACGGGCCGAGGCTATCCGTGGCAGGAACGACGCGGCATGCACGCCTGCTTGGCCGCGCGGAAGCACGGAGCGCTGCTGCGGCAACTCGGCGACACGGTGGTGATCATGCCGCCGCTCTCGATCACCCTCGATGAGCTCGATCGCCTCGCCGCGGCCGTCGAGGCGGGTATTCGCGACGCGACCACGCCGCAGGAAGCGTAACGCCGTAAGGCGTACGGCTGCACGACGCCGGACTCGGCCGCAGCCCCCA
>JBBAVQ010000442.1:0-1647 GCA_040397625.1 Pirellulales bacterium
GAGCGTGGCGGCGTAACTTCCGGCTGCACCGGCCGAGAGCGGCCCGGTGAGCGTGAGCGTGGCGGCCGCCGACGTGCCTGCGGCTTCGATCACGTTGTTCGTCGCCGCGGTCGACCCCCGAAGGCTGAACGCTTTGTCGCTCGTGCTGGCATCCGAGCCAACGTAGCGAAGCGTGCCTCCGCCCGAACCGACGTATCCGAACACCAACAGGTTGTTCACTCCTGCGACCCGACCGAGCGAACTCGCCTCCCCGGCATTGGCGAGCTTTGTGACCTCGGTGACGCCGCCGATCTGGTAGTAGAAGCCATCGAACGTGTTGGCCGGGTTGGCGAACGTCCAGGTGCCGGTACCCTGCTTGAAGAGCGAGTAGTAGATGCTCGTGCCGCCAGAGATGACCCCGTTGAACGCGATGTTACCGTCGCCGCCTACGTAGTTGCCGCCGCCCAGCATGACCGGGCCGTTCACGACGGCAGCCGTGGACGTGTTCATGTTTTGCAGGGCTCCCGTGTCGGCGAGTCCCGAACCAAGGGCCTGAATCACGATCGGATTGGCGATCGTGGCGCCGTTGAGGTCGAGGACGCTGCCGGTGCCGGCGTTGCTGCCACTGATCGTGACGGTGCCCGTGCCGAGAGCCGCGTTGGAACCCACCCGGAGGATGCCGTTGGAGCCCGCGCCGCCGGCGATCCAGGTGCCGCCGGAGTGGCTGCTGGCGCCCGACAGCGTCAGCACGCCCGTGCCCGTCTTGGTGACGACACCCGTGCCGGTGAAGACACGATCGACAGTGCGGGCCGAGGTGTTGGCGATCGACAGCGTGTTCGACGAGAGGATCTCGAGCGAGCCGACACCGGTGTTCATCGACGCGGGCAGCGTGTCGTTGCCGCCGAGTTGGAGTGTGCCGCCGGCGGCGACGCTCACGGCATAGTTGCCCGTGAGTTGATTGGCAGCCGAGGTGGCGAGGGAGCCGGCCTGCACGCTGAGTGTGCCGGTAAACGAGTTGAGCGAGCCGAGGTTGAGTCCGGTGGACGCTCCCTCCTTCACGAGCGTGCCCGAGCCGCTCAGCACGGGAGACGCGCCCGGATCCTGGGCCAGCGAGTCGGCGCCGATCGTGAGGGAGCGGCCTGCCGCGATCGACCACGGTTGGGTCGTGCTGCCGGTCAGTCGGAGGTCGGTGAGCCGTACGCTGCGGCCGGTGCCGGAGAGATCGATGCCACTCGAGCCGATGCCGAGCCGACTCGCTGAGGTGGTTGGATCAATGGTGAGCGTGCCTGACCCGCCTGTCGCCTTCAGGCCCGCCCAGTCCACGGCCGTGCCGGTATCGAGGGCCGTGGTCGAGGAGAAGGTGGTGTTGAAGAGCACGACGTCGGTGGACACCGGCGCCTGGGTACCGGTCCAGCTCGTCGCAAGGTTCAGGGCGTCGGTGTTGGCGGCCTTGGCGCCGGTGCCGAAGAACTGCACCTGCGAGAACATCGTCCATTCGCCGCCACGGGTGCTCGTCACCGTGAACTGATCGGCGGCCGCGGAGATGCCGGTGATATCAACTGCCACGGTAAGGCTGTTGTTCGTGAGCGCGGGCACGTTGATCGTCTTGCTGTAGGTGCCCGCCGAGACGGTGAGCGTCGTCGGTTGGTAGACACCGACTCCCGCCGA
>JBBAVQ010000443.1:0-1646 GCA_040397625.1 Pirellulales bacterium
GTGGGCGACGGCGGCACCGTCGGCGACTTGGGCGGCTCGGGCACCATCACCAACATCGGGGCGCTGGCGATCAATCGCAGCAACGCCGTGTCGCTCGGCCGCGGAATCACCGGGGCGGGGGCCTTCTGGCAGCTCGGCACCGGCACAACCACGCTCACCGGCATCAACTCCTATTCAGGCGGCACGGTCGTGTCGGCCGGCCAGCTCGTCGGCACGACCGACAGCCTGCAGGGCGGCATCACCAACAACGCGGCCGTGGAGTTTGCCCAGGCGGGGAACGGAACGTACGCCGGCAACATGGGTGGCTCGGGCTCGCTCACGAAGAGCGGCGCTGGCGCCGTCACGCTCACCGGCAGCAACGCCTACTCCGGCGGCACGACCATCTCGGCCGGCGCACTCGCCGTGGCGGCGATCGCCGACGCCGGCGCGAGCAATATAGGTACCTCCGGCCCGCTCACGCTCTCCGGCGGCACACTCGACTACACGGGCAGCGCCGCGGCCACGACCGCCCGAGTCGTCGACATTTCCGCGGCCAGCACGACGAGCACGATCGGCGTGGCCGCCGCTGCCGGCCGGCTCACGCTCACGGGCAAGGTGTGGAACTCCGGCACGGCCCACCCCAACGTGGTCTTGAACAAGACGGGCGCCGGCACGCTCGAGATCGCCGGGGCGGGCAGCAACGTGGGCACGAGCCTCGTCGTCCAGTCTGGCACGGTGGTTCTGAACGCCACGCAGCGGGCCGTCTACGAGGTCCGCGGCCTCGACGCGGGGGCGACCCTGCAACTTGGCCGGTCCGATCAGATCTTCAGCGGCGACGCGATCTCGACCACGGGCAACATCCGCATGACCGGCGGCACGCTCGACCTCAACGGCTTCAACGAGACGGTCAACCGGGTCTCGGGAGCCGACTTCACCACAGCCGGCACGGGTGTGATCACGAGCGCCGCCCCCGCGACGCTTACCTTCGGCAACAACCTCGCCGGCCGGCCCAGCCGCTTCGCCGGCACGATCACGGGCTCCGTGGCGATCAACGTGAAGGGCACCAACCCGGCCACGCTCTCGGGCGAAAACACCTACTCGGGCTCCACAACGATCCAGGACGCCGGCACGCAGCTGCGGATCGGCGTCGGCGGCACGACCGGATCGCTGGGCACGGGCGCCGTGACGAACGGGGGCGAGCTGGTCTTCGACCGCAGTGACTCGGTCACCGTGGCGAACGCGATATCGGGCTCCGGCGGCGTCGTCCAGGCAGGCGCGGGCACGACCACGCTCACAGGTGCGAACAGCTATGCCGGCACGACGACGATCGCGGCCGGTCGGCTCGTGGGTACGACATCGAGCCTGCCCGGGGCGATTGCGAATGCGTCGCAGCTCGAGTTCGCCCAGGCCGCGGCCGGCACGTTTGCGGCGGCGATTAGCGGCACGGGCTCGTTCACGAAGACCGGAGGCGGCAACCTGATCCTCTCCGGGTCGAGCAGCTACTCGGGCGCCACGAGCGTGGCCGCCGGCCGGCTCTCGGTGAACGGCATCCTCGGCGACACCCCCGTCGCCGTCCTCGCCGCCGCCGAGCTTGGTGGCTCGGGCTCGATCGCCGGCCCGGTGAGCATCGCCGCCGGCGGCTCGCTCGCCCCCGGCAACAGCATCGC
>JBBAVQ010000444.1:0-1634 GCA_040397625.1 Pirellulales bacterium
GCCGACGGCTCGATCACGTGCGGCACGTACCGCTCGCGGGAGATGTCGTCGAAGTAGGAGAGATCCTTGCCGCTCCCCCGGTGCCGCGGCTTGCCGTCGGGGCCGGTCTCGACGACGAGTTCGCCGTCCTTGCGGACGAGCTTGCCTTCCATGTGGCTGCGGAGGTCGAAGTCGCCGCGATGAGCGATGCCCTCGAGTTCGCCGAACTCGCCCTCGGCGAGGAACGGAAAGGCGTATTCGATGTCGGCCGTGCCCACGGAGTAGTGGGAGAGTTCGTCGGCATGGTGCTCGCGGAGCTGCAGCCGGCCCTCGGTGAGGCCCAGGCCCAGGTACCACTTCCAGCGTCGGTCCCGCCAGAAGCGATACCACTCCGCAGAGTCGGCCGGCTTGCAGAAGAACTCGATCTCCATCTGCTCGAACTCGCGGGAGCGGAAGGTGAAGTTCCGCGGCGTGATCTCGTTGCGGAAGCTCTTGCCCACCTGCGCGATGCCGAAGGGCACGCGGACCCGCGACGTGTCGAGCACGTTCTTGAAGTTCACGAAGATGCCCTGGGCCGTCTCGGGCCGCAGGAAGGCGCGGTCGTCGTCGTCGCCGGCGAGGGCGCCGATCCGCGTCTCGAACATCAGGTTGAACTCGCGGGGGGCGGTGAGCGAGCCCGGCGTGCCGGCATCGGGGCCGAGGGTGTCGGCGAGCGTGGCCGAGCCGGCGGCAATCGCCTGCTCGAGCGACTCGAGCCCGCCGCCCCACTCGATCTCATCGACCTGCTTGGCCCGCAGGCCGAAGAACTTCTGGGCCCGGGCGGTCGTCTCGGGGACCGCCTCGTCGCCCGAGGCCTCCGTCGTCACGAACACCTTCTTGCCGCGGTGCGAGGCCCAGCGGCCGTGGAGGTGGTCGTAGCGATACCGCCGCTTCGACTCGCGACAGTCGATCATCCAGTCGTGGAAGAGGTCGAAGTGGCCGGAGCACTTCCAGACCTGCGGGTGCATGATGATCGTGCAGTCGAGGCCGGTCATCTCGTAGGGCGAGGGCGCCCCCGAGAGCGTGGCGAGTTCGTCGTGGCCGGCGACCATGTCCCGCCACCAGGCGTCCTTGAGGTTCCGCTTCAGCGACACGCCGAGGGGGCCGTAGTCCCAGAAGCCGTTCAGGCCGCCGTAGATCTCGCTCGACTGGAAGATGAAACCGCGCCGCTTCGCCAGCGACACGATCCGATCCATCCGCGACTGGTCGTTCTGCTTGTCCATCGCTCATCCACAGGGAAAGGGGCAGGCCGCCGAGGGCCGCAGGGAGCCGTAAGGTAGCCGGAATCGCCGCCCGGCACCACGCTCAAATCAGGCTGCCAGAGGCCCGGTCGAGCCGCGGCACGACGGCCCACGAGTCGATCGCCGCCGCAACTGGCAGATCGATCGCCATGCCGAGTTCGACGAGGTTGGCGCCGCCGGGCGAACGGTGAAACTCCTCCACCAGCCGGGCGGGCACGTCGTCGTGCGCCGCCACGCGTCGAAAGAAGGCGAGCGCCTCGCGGGCCGCCTCGTCGAGTTCGTCGCCGCGGGCGTCGGCTGACGCCGCGTCGAGGATCGCGCCGGCGGCGAGCACGTCCTCGGCCGACACGGCGCCGTCGGTGCCCGCGCACACGA
>JBBAVQ010000445.1:0-1628 GCA_040397625.1 Pirellulales bacterium
GCACCGCCGACACGGCGGCCGGCGGTGCCGGTGTCTCGGTCGCGAGCGTGACGGAATCGATTTCGTAGTAGTTCCAGCCGCCGCCCACGTGCATCGTGTGGGAACCTGCCGCGAGATTCACGATCCCGGCGTCGTGGGATGCAAAGGCGACGGTCTCCGGGAAGGTGCCGGAGAACGACCCGCCGTCGATCGCGCCGGCGAATCCTTTTGGACCGTACTGCGACCGGTAGCGGATGCTCATCCGGTAGGTGCCGGCATCGGCCGCGAACGTCCACGCCACCCGGTCACCGTCGGCGTCGAAACCGCCAACGAAGCCGCTGCCCGAATAGCCCACGGCCGACGTCATCGCGGTCGTGCCGGTGAGCACGCCCGCTTCCGCCTCGAGAACGATGGCGGCGAGCGCGAGCCGCGGCTCGAGCGACTCGAGCACGAACCTCCCACGGCGACGCTCCCGCCTGCGACAAAGCCTGCGGGAGTTTCGGTGCGGCAACATCATCAATGGCACCATCCCCTGTCTCTCGAGCAGTGTCCCAGCCGCTCCTGCCCGCCGCAATCGCACGGTCATGCGACAGACCACGCCACCGGCAACGCGCGGTCACGGCCGCAGGACGTCGGCCCAGAGCATGCCGGAGACGAGCAGACTCGCCCGCGTGGGGGTAATCCCCTTGAGAAAAAACCGTGCGAGCAAAGACGGCACAGAAGGACGGCACAGGTTGGAAACCTGTGCTACGGAGACAGTGCTCAGACGAGGCCCTGACGCTTGCGGCCGATCCAGAAGAGGCCCAGCAGCGTCACGAGCCCGAGGGCCACGAGTGGATGACTCCAGAGCTGCAGGCGGCGCACCGACGGCGGCGGATCGGGCAGCGCCGCCAGCGACTCCACGAGACCCGCGATCTCGTCGGGCCGCACCACCTTGCCGCGGGTCACCTGCGCGATCTCGGCAAGCACCTCCGGCCGAGCCGCCTTGCCGATGCCCTCCTCGGCCGAGCCCTGCACGAACATCGAGGCCGCGAGCGTATCGCCCGTCTCCTTGCAGGCGAGCACGAGTTCGTGGGCGCCCGGCTCGGTCGGGGCAAACGTGGCCGCAAACACGCCCCACTCGCCGTCGCCGCCGGGCGGGGCGAACCGCACCGTCTCGACCGCGCCCGAGGGCGCCGTGATCCGCGCGGTCACCTCGCCGCGGGAGAGGGGTTCGCCGCTTGGCTCGGCCACGCGGGCATCGATCGCAATCGTCTGTCCAAGCTGCGGCTGCTCCGGCGCGAAAGAGAGACTCATCCGCTCGCCGCGGGCCATGTTGCGGCGGTAGGCCATCCAGCGGACAACCTGACCCCAGAAGCGGTAGTGGTATTTGTCCTCGACGCCCTTGCGCCACCGCCAGGCGCCGTCGGTGGCCATGTAGAGCACCTTGCCGGCGCCGTAGGTCCGCGTCACGAGCAGCGGGATCCGGCCAAACTCGTTGGCGGCATCTTCGTGGACCGCGAGCACCTCGCTGCCCGCCTTCGCGCGAAGCACGGGGCCATACCACTGGCCTCCCGGGAGGCTCTCCCAGATGGCAATGTTTTCGGCACTACCATCGGCGAGCTTCGTGAGCAGGCTCTTGCGGCCGGCCTCCGTGAGCACGAGCCGCC
>JBBAVQ010000446.1:0-1613 GCA_040397625.1 Pirellulales bacterium
CTCTCGGGCCGGATCGGCGACGGCTCCTACGCGTCCAGAGACGTGGATCTCTACCGGGTCGTGCTCGCCGCTGGCCAGACGCTCGTCATCGACGTCGATGCGAGATCGCTCTCCGGCGGCTCCACGCTCGACAGCTACGCACGGCTGTTCGACGCCTCGGGCAGGCAGGTGGCCGCCAACGACGACTTCGGCGGGTCACGCGACAGCTACCTTTCCTTGCGGGCGACGACCGCGGGCACCTACTACGTGGGCATCTCGGGCTACGGCAACTCCTCGTACTCGCCGACACGGGCCGGTTCCGGTCGCAACGGCTCGACCGGCGTCTACCAGGTGCGGTTCGCCCTCGCGGCGGCAGCGACGGCCGGTGCGGGCGCGAGGATCGCAGGCTCGCGCGACGCCGCTCGGCAGGCCGCGGTCGCCTCGGCCTTTGCCACCTACGGGGCCAACTGGGAGGCCGCGCTTCCCGCCACTCCGGACAGCCGGTCGCGTCGCGCGTTCGGCTGAGCGGCTCACCGGCGCGGTGAACCGCAGGTCGGCAAAGCGCGATCGATCGACGCCGGTCGAACCGACAGCAGGGGCTGGCCTCGCGGCCGCGTGACGCCGGCCAACGGGCTCGCTATAACCATGAATACACCCGGAGTTTCAGCAATGCCCCGCATCAGCCTCTGCATCGTCGCCTGCCTGCTCGTTTCTACGGCTGCTGTCGGCCAGACCTACGAATACGCCGACACCACCGGGTTCACGATCAGCGCCTTTCCGAGCGGCACCACGCCGAAGCAGTTCGCCTTCCCGGGCGCCGGCGGCCCGATCGACATGACCCGCACGACCACGGTGGGCACCGGGATCTCGCTCACCACCCGGACGGTCACGTATTCGGGATCGGCTCCCTTCAGCAACCCAGACTGGATCACCGGCACGCGGAACTTCTACGGCCTCGTCGACAGCGGGACCGGTGCGAGCCCCGTAGTCACGTTCGCGAGCGGCTTCACCGCGCCGCTGCAGACGAACGCGTACCTCGTGTTCACCGACGTGGAGTTTGGCGAAAAAGTCTACGTCAAGGCCTACAACGGCGCGAGCCTGATCCCGTATGGCGACCTCGCGTTCACGAAGTGGAACGGCAACTCGTCGAGTGGCACGAGCGTCAACACCACCTGGAACGTCGAGGCAGGCTATTCCGGGCTGCTGCTCAGCGGCACGCCGTTTGGATTCTCGAACCCCGTGGTCACGCTCCAGTCGTCCCAGCCGATCAGCAGCCTGGAATACACGATTGACATGGGCTCCGCGTCCAACAGCCTCGGCTTCAACTTCGCCGTGCCGGTGCCCGAGCCCACCACGCTGGCGCTGGCCGCGTCGGCGGGCCTCAGTGCCACGATGTGGCTGCGGCTGGCACTGGTTTCGAGACGGCGGAAGTGCCGGTAACCGGCCTACTGCGAAGCGTCCTGCTTCTGCAGGCAACCGCTTGACGCGATGCGTGGCGATGTCAGCGGCTCAGTCGGGCACGTGGTCCATCATCGCCAGCACGACGATCCCCGCATCGAGCATCACGGCCGTGCCCGAACCCGCGTCGCTCGCCCTCGTGGGGGCTGTCGCGATGTTCCTGCTCGCTCGCGGCC
>JBBAVQ010000447.1:0-1610 GCA_040397625.1 Pirellulales bacterium
GATGCTCGCCGAGGCTACGCGTGGTTCAACGCCGCGGCGATTGCCTCGGCCTTGGTCGCGATCGCACCATCGAGCTGCAGCGCCCGCACCTTCGCCAGCGCTGCCCCGACGGGCTTTCCGGGCGGCACACCCGCGGCGAGCAGCTCGTCGCCAGTCACCAGCGGCGGCGGATCGATCTCGATCCGCGGGCGGCTCACCTGCCGTGTGAACCACGCCGCCCGATCGGCATCGCCAAGACCGCAGGCGGCGCGTGAGCGGAGCATGTCGGCGAGCGCCGGCGCATCCTCGTGGGCCACCCACCGCTGCATCTCCGACCAGCGGCGACCGGCCGGATCGCTGCCGGAGGCCAGGGCCGCCGCGCCGGCTCGCAGCCACTCCCCCTTCTTCGCCTCGCGGTTCGAGAGCCGTAGCCGTGCATGCATCCGCGCCAGCACCTCGTCGCCAGCATCCTCTGACAGCGTGGCCAACGCCATCGGCAGATCGGGCTCGTCGAAGGCCTCGATGATCCGGGCGGCCTCCCGCCACCGCGGCTCGGCTACGGCAGGCGGCGCAACTTCGGGCAACACCTCTCCAGCCAGACCCGTGCCGAGCAGGAGTTCGACCGCCTGCCCACGCCCCGATCGCGAGAGCATTCCCCGCAGTTCCGCAGCGATGCGCTCGGGGCTCACAGCGGTCACGAGATGCCGCATCCGCTCGAGCGCCACGCGTGTTTCGGCCTCGAGGACGAACCCGAAAAACGCCGTAAACCGGATCGCCCGCAGCATTCGCAGGTGATCCTCGCCAAACCTCATCGCCGGCACACCGATCGCCCTGACGATTCCGTCAGCCAAATCGGCCCGGCCGCCGACGAAGTCGTGCACCTCGCCGCTAATGGGATCGAGAAAGAGCCCATTGATCGTGAAGTCTCGCCGCTGCGCATCCTCGCTGGCCGAGCAGAAGGTCACGCCGGCCGGATGGCGGCCATCGGTGTAGGGGGCATCGACCCGGAACGTGGCCACTTCGACCTGACCCGCGTTTTTTGGCCCGAGCACGGTGATCACGCCGAACGACGCACCCACCGCCAGCGTCCGGCCCCGGCCGAAGACTGCCCGCACCTGGTCGGGCTTGGCGGCCGTTGCCACGTCGTAGTCTGCCGGCGTCCGGCCGAGGAGTTCGTCCCGCACACACCCCCCAGCCCAGTAGGTCTCGTGGCCGGCCTCGCGGAGGCGGCGGACGACGTCGGCCGCGAAGGCCCGGGCGGCGGCGGGGTCGGCGGGGAGAGCGGGCATGAAACCAAACCGTTGACGGTCGCCGGACGGTGTCGATATAGTTGAGGGGAGTCTGGGGTCAACCAACGGGGCGCATCCCTTATACCTGTCGTGCCCTGTTCGGCGGATGCCCAGCGGACTTTTTCATTGTTTCATTTTTCATCCCTGTCCGCGTATGCCCGTAAGGGCGGAGGTTTTTCCATGTCCAGCATCGTTTTCAACTCGAAGCGACGTGGCTTCACGCTCGTCGAGCTGCTGGTGGTGATCGCGATCATCGCCACGCTGATCGGCCTGCTCCTGCCCGCCGTGCAGTCGGCTCGTGAGGCGGCCAACCGTGCCGCGTGCTCCAACAAGATGAAGCAG
>JBBAVQ010000448.1:0-1602 GCA_040397625.1 Pirellulales bacterium
GCGCACAAGCGCACGCACGCGCCACCGCGCGTGCGCATGCGATTCGCGGGGGACGCGAAACTCTTAGCCGATGTGCGTGCGCAGCTCGTCCAGCTCGCGCAACGCGCTCCGCCGCACCCCGCTGCCTTTGCCGCATGGTGGTCACGTGTGTGCAAGCCCGCGTTCCGCACGATGTGCCTGCGCGCGGACGCCGCGCTGTGGCGCCGCACGCGCGCGGCGGGCTCCCCCCTCGATTCCCTCGCCACCGCCACCGCAGCGCTCGAGGAGCTGCTCGAGGCAGCCGAACACGGCGCGCTCGACGCCAGCGCCGTCGATGGGGGCGTCGAGCAAGTTGCCGCGTACGCTCGCGCGTGCGCGCAGCTTGAGCGACACCACCGCGACGCCCTGCGGCTCGAGGTGTTGGCGCGTGGCGAGGCGCCGGACGCCTCGTGGACGCGCGCGATCCAGCCGCCGCGCGGCAGCGGCGCACCTGCGCTGCTCGCGCGCCCCGACGGCGGCTATGCGCTCGCGCCAGCGCACATCGCCAACGTGCTCGCGGCGCAGTTCGCGAGCGTGTCGCGGGCCCCGGCCACCGATGCGGCCGCGCAGAACGCAGTGTTCGCCACGTTTGCGCAGGGCAAGTCGCTGCTGCCCTCTGACGTGCGCAGGCTCGACGAGCCTGTCAACACAGACGACGAGATTCGCGAGGCACTCAAGCAGTGCCGCGCACTCCGCGCGCCGGGGCCCGACGGCATCCCGCCGCGCTTCTACTGGCTCTTCGGCGACATCGTGCTGCCGCTGCTCAGGCGCGTTTTTGCGGGGATCAGTCAGAACGTGGCGCTGCCGCCGGGGTTCCGGGACGGCGAGATCGTGGCCCTGCACAAGGGCGGCTCGCGCAACTGCGCGGGCAACTACCGCCCCATCACCCTCCTGAACACCGACTACCGGCTGTTTACGCGCATCTATGCATCGCGTCTGGCGCCCGTGCTGCCCACTTTTGTGTCGCCGTGCCAGTTTGGGTTTGTGCCTGGGCGGCAGCTGCAGGATGCCGTGTGCACGCTGGGGCTGAGCGCGCAGTGGCACCGGCAAGCCGGGTTTGCCGACGCATGGGCCATCTTCTGTGACTTTCGCAAGGCGTTTGACACGGTCGATCGGGGGTTTTTGCTTGCCCTGCTCGCGCGCCTCGGCTGCGGAACGAGCTTCATCACGGTTGTGCGGTTTCTGCTCTCGCACACGCGCGCGCGCGCGCGCATCGGGGCGGCCACCTCCGCATGGTACACCTTTGAGGCGGGGGTGCGCCAGGGCTGCCCGCTGTCCCCGTTGCTGTACAACGTGGTCGGCGAGGCCCTGAGCCGCTTTGTGTTGCACACGCTCGCCGCCAAGTCGCGGGCGGCAGGCCTGTCGCAGCCCGATTACATGTTGCAGGTACCATCGCTCGTGCAGTACGCCGACGACGTCACGGCCATTCTGCGAGACAGCGAGGCCGTGCGCTGGTTCAGCGAGGACATCATGCCAACCTTTGGCCGGGCCTCGGGCCAGCTGCTCAACACCGACAAGACGTACGCGCTCGCGGCGTGCGCGCCGCGCTCGCCCGCGGACGAGGCATCAGCTGCGGCCGCCGCC
>JBBAVQ010000449.1:0-1598 GCA_040397625.1 Pirellulales bacterium
TCAGGCTCGCCGCCGAGCCAATGGTCGCGAGCAGGGTGCCGCTGGAGTCGAGCTTGCTGATGGTGTTGCCGATTTCGTTGGCGACGAAGACGTTGCCCTGTTGATCGATTGCCATCCCCTGGGGCGCGGCGACAACGGTCCCCGAGGCGAAGGTCTGCTGCGAGTTCCTGATCGCCGTCGCGCTGCCGAGCGAAAGGTCATAGGTGATGACCGTGTTGCTCGAGACAGGCAGCGAGACGTAGAGCAGTTCTGCGCCGGTGGCGGTGACGCAGGACGTTGTGACCGCCAGGATGATAGGGATGATCGATCGCGAGACGTGCGGTGTCATGGGGTTTTTGGTGAGTGGAAAAGGCAGCGGGCGAATGGTGCCCGCAGCGGAAACCCGTGAGCGACACATCGCGATGGACACTCCTCGATAGGGTAGCCGGCCAGGGCACTTCCTGCCAGGAGATGTCCGCTCGTTTCCAGGGGCAACTAGGATTCGGGCCGGCCGATACTCTCGGGCCTGCAGGTCGTCGCGGCCTCGACGGCAAGTTTCCGCAGGCGGTGATCATTTCACGGTGTGCAGTATGACCCCGAACGACGTTCTTTCTCGCGTCTTCGGGCACGCCGGCTTTCGCGGGCAGCAACAGGCGATCGTCGAGCATGTGCTGGCGGGCCGACACGCGCTGGTCATCATGCCGACCGGCGGCGGCAAATCGCTCTGCTACCAGCTGCCGGCGCTCGTTCTCGCAGCCCAGCATGCGGCCGGCGACTCAGCCCCACTGGCGATCGTGATCTCGCCGCTGATTGCGCTCATGAAGGATCAGGTAGATGCGTTGCTCGCCCGCGGCGTCGATGCGGCGTTCATCAACTCGTCGCTGACCAAGGAACAGCGTGAGGCGAGGTATGCCGAGGTGCGGTCCGGCCGACTGACGCTGCTCTACGTCACGCCGGAACGGTTTCGCAAGCCTGAGTTTCTCGATGCGATCCGGAGTCGCCGGATCACGCTTCTCGCCGTGGACGAGGCCCACTGCATCAGCGAGTGGGGGCACGACTTCCGCCCCGACTACACCCGCCTGCGGGAGTTTCGTCGGATGTTGGGCGATCCGGTGACGGTGGCCCTCACGGCCACGGCCACGCCGGAGGTGCAGCGAGACATTGTGGCGCAGTTGGGACTCGTCCCCGATGAGGTGACGACGTTTCACGAGGGGATCGAGCGGCCAAATCTCACGTTTGCGGTGCGGGAGGTGTGGGGAGACGACGAGAAGGTCGGGCACATCCTCGACGTTCGTGCCCGGCACGGCGGCACGGGCAGGGGGATCGTCTATTTCACGCTCATTCGCGTGCTCGACCGCTTCAGCACGCTGCTCCGTGAGCAAGGGATTCCGCATCGCTGCTACCACGGCGACCTCGATCGTGACACGCGGCGGCGGGTGCAGGAGGCCTTCATGGACGGCCCGGGCGAGCTTGTGCTGGCCACCAACGCCTTCGGCATGGGAATCGACAAGGACGACATCCGGTTTGTCGTGCACGCCGAGATCCCGGGCTCGATGGAGTCGTGGTATCAGGAGATCGGCCGGGCCGGCCGCGATGGCCGCGACGCCGACTGCGTGCTG
>JBBAVQ010000450.1:0-1590 GCA_040397625.1 Pirellulales bacterium
CTCGGCAATGCCGCTGCCGGCGTCGGCACGGCCACGGTGTCGAGCGGCACGTGGGCCAACAGTGGCAATCTCACGGTCGGAGCCTCCGGCACCGGCACGCTCACCATGAACGGCGGCCTCGTGATTGTGGGCGGCACTCTCTCGAGGGGCTCTTCCGGCACGATCAACCTCAACGCCGGTGGTGCGCTCCAGATCGGCGTCGGCGGCACGGGCGGCGTGCTTCTCGGCGGCACGGGCGCTCTCACCAACAATGGCACGCTGATCTTCAACCGCTCCGTTGCCTCGACGTATTCCGGGACGTTGACTGGCTCGGGTGCCGTCGTCCAGCAGGGGGCCGGCATGCTCACGCTTTCGGCCTCGAACGGCTACTCTGGTGGCACGACGATCACCGGCGGCACACTCCAGATCGGAAATGCCCGCGCTCTCGGCACCGGCAATCTCGCCGTCGATGCTGGCACGCTCGATCTCAAGGGCACGAGCGTCGCCGTCGCCGCCTTGAGCGGTTCCTCCGGGGCGGTCATCAGGAGTTCGACGGCCGGGGCGATCACGCTGACGGCCTCCTCTGCATTGAACTCGACCTACGCCGGGTCCATCCAGAACGGCTCCGGCACGGTCCGCCTCACGAAACAGGGAGGAGGCACGCTCACGCTCTCAGGCAGCAACTCCTACACGGGTGGCACGACGATCAGTGACGGCGTGCTTGCGTTGGGAAGTGCCGATGCCGTGGGAACTTCCGGCACGATCAGTTTCGGAGGTGGCACGCTGCAGTATTCGGCGAGCAACACGACCGACTACTCCAGCCGTTTCAGCACTGCCGCGAGCCAAGCCTATCGAATCGACACCAATGGGCAGGACGTGACGTTTGCCTCAGCGCTTTCCAGTAGCGGCGGCACGCTCGCCAAGTTCGGTACCGGCACACTGAACCTGACCGGCACGTCGCGAGCCGCAAATACCGTCGTCCTCGATCTGACAACCTCCGCGTCGGCGGGGGTGCTGCAGATTCGGTCTGGAACTGGAGCCCTCTGGGTCGGCGACACCGGCACCGGCACGCTCACCGTGGATGGCGGCTCTGTCAGCAACGCGGCCGGCATTCTCGGCAATGCCGCCACCGGCGTCGGCACGGCCACGGTCTCGAGCGGCACGTGGGCCAACACTGGCTCCCTCACCGTTGGCGGCACCGGCCGCGGTACGCTCAACGTGGATGGCGGCTCTGTCAGCAACACGTCCGGCATTCTCGGCAACGCCGCCGCCGGCGTCGGCACGGCCACGGTGTCGAGCGGCACGTGGGCCAACAGCACCACGCTCGACGTTGGCCGCATCGGCACCGGCACGCTGAATGTGAGCGGCGGCTCTGTCAGCAATACGGACGGCACTCTCGGCAATGCCGCCGGCAGCTCGGGCACGGCCACGGTCTCGAGCGGCACGTGGGCGAATAGCGTCAAGCTCCGCGTCGGCCTCAGCGGCACCGGCACGCTCAACGTGGCAGGTGGCAGTGTCACCACTGGGTTCTTCGGCAGCTTTCTTGGCTTCAACGCCGGCAGCGTCGGCACGGCTACGGTGTCGAGCGGCACGTGGGCCAACAGTAGCGGT
>JBBAVQ010000451.1:0-1588 GCA_040397625.1 Pirellulales bacterium
ACCCGCCGCCAGCCGAGCGGCACCTGCGGGTAGGGATAGAACGGGCCGATGTAGGGCCACGCCGTGGGCGAATACTGCGTGGGGTACTGAAGAGCCGCGTAGTTGGGAGAGGCGGCGTAACTCGGCCAGGCGTAGTTGGGCATGTTGGGGCCGTCACCCCGCATCGGCACCGGCGGCATGCCGGCACCCGTGCCACCCATCGGCATCGGGCCGCCCATGCCGCCCTGCGGACCCATGCCACCAGGCCCGCCCATTCCGCCGGGGCCACCGGCCATGCCGGCCGGACCACCTTCGCTGTATCGCATCGAGCCCGGCACCATCTGACCGTCCTGCACCGGGCAGTCGTAGCCGCCCGGACCGGGAAGGGTCATCGGCTCCTGCATGCTGGTCCGCATCGCGGCGCGGGCACGCGGGTCGTACTGGCCGGGATTCATCGGCCGGGCCGCCGGAGTGCCGATCGGCATCGGCCGCTGGCCGCTCGGGGCGGTGCCGCGAACGAGCTGCACCTGGCCGGGCGAGGCTTCGGCGGCGGAACCGCCCGCAAACAGCAGGCCGCTCGCCATCGACGCCAACGTACTCTTCTTGGCCGGCGCCGGAGCCGCGGGCTCCTGCACGCCGGCGGTGCTCCACGCCGACGTCGGCATCGCCAGCGATCCCGTCTGGGTCGCAGCGTGCCCGGCAGACGCACCGTCGATCGCGAGCCGGTTTACCACCCGCTCGACGCCGGGCGTCGTCTCGGCGATGCCCACGGCCGCGGCGAGCTGCTTCTCGTCAGACACCCGGCCCTCGAGCCAGACAGTGCCCGACTTGCTCTTCACATTGACACGGTACCCGCTCAGGGCGCCGGAATCGCGGAGTTTTCCGGCGACAGTAGACGCCAGATCCTCGGCACGCCCCGCTGCCGTCAGGCACGTCGACGCGAGGGCGGCGAGCAGAAACGTGGTCTTGGAAATCGACATGGATCGCTCCTTGGCTTCGAATCCGGCGGAGGCCGCGACAGCCCGTCGCCGATGCCGGCGACGAATCGAGCCCTCCCTGCCGGATACTCTTCGGCTGGCGGTCGCACCGAAGGGGAGTTTTTTTCCGGTTCCAGCGGAAAGCGGGCGCGTGCCGGCAATGCCGGCAAACTGGAGAAGCGAGCGAGAAGCTCAGCCTCGGCGGTCAGCCATCGGTGGAGAAGTCGGCCACGGTGATCATGGTCATCACGGCCAAGGTGGTCGCGCAGACGGCCGCGGAATCGGGGCCGAGCTGAATCGCCACGCCGCAGAGGCAGCCGATCACAGCCAGGGACGTCAGGCAGAGCAGGTGACCGCCGCGTTCAAACCGCGTGCCCTCGGCCATCCGCGAGAAACCAGCTGCCGCCACGCAGAGCACCTGCACGGCGCCCATCGCGCAGAGCGACGGACTGAGGGATACGGCAAACAGGCCGGGGCAGGGCAGGGGCATCGCAAGTCCTCCACGGAAACCGGGGCGGCAAACCGTAGCAACGCCCCCGCGGCTCAGGAAGCCCAATCGCGTGAGCGATGGGGCCGAGTCCAGCAAGACGGAGCCGAGCCGTACGCCTTACGGCGTTACGCTTCCTGGGGCC
>JBBAVQ010000452.1:0-1559 GCA_040397625.1 Pirellulales bacterium
GTCACCGTGCTGCTGAGCACGCTGGCGCCGACCGCGGCCGTCGGAAACACGGCCAACGCACCGGTCGAGTTCGGAATCGAGCCATTGCTCCACGCGGTGCCAGTGAGCCATGCCACGGTGCCCGAGGTCGGCAGCCAGGTGGACTGGGCTCGGGCCGACGCGGCCGCCTGACAGACCACCACCGCGACCAGCACCACCAGTGCCCGCCGTGCCTGTGCGGACCATGACTTTGACGAACTCAGCCAAAATGACAGCGACATATCCGTCCCCGTGAATGGAATCCAATCCGCTACGCGGCCCCGGGCTTACCCCTGCCGACATACTAAGGGTAGAAGCCGCCCCGGCCAAAAACTGTCCCACCTTTATGCGATGGCCCGATCCGCCAAAAATCGCCGTCGCACGGCCCAGATGCTCAAGCCGAAGGCAAGAACCCCCCCGAGTGCGGTAGTCGCCGGCTCTGGCACCACCAGCACGTTGCCACTCGACTCCGTGAACGAGATTGTCTGGCTTCCCGACTGGGCGGTCCAGACGCCGGCGTTCTTGACGAACGTGAGCGGGCCATAGGAGCCGCTTGCCGTGACCGTCGCGAACGTGCCTGCGGGTGTGCCGCTGAAGCTGAAAAGATCGAACGACGTGTTGTCGGGAAACAGGGCGGCGAACGACAGTTCGAGCCCGCCGCCGTAGGTCACGCCCGAAGCGTCGGAGACATCGACCGCGTCGTACCCCGTTCCCCTGACGATGCTGTTGATTTCCATGAGCGTGGTGCTGGTCGATTGCAGGTCGAGCGACTTCACGGCGAGCAGCCCCGGGCTGTTGCCCGGGCTGAGCGTGCCCTGCACCACCACCGGCCCGCCGATCGTGCCCGTGCCCGCGAGCCACGCGGCGGCCGCGACCGACAGCGTGCCGGAGCCGAGCACGCCATTGACGGCAAGTTTCCCGGCCGACACGGTGGTCGGTCCGGAAGAGGTGCTGGAACCGGTGAGCGTGAGGGTGCCCGAGCCGAGTTTCGTGAGGCCGCCACTGCCGGAGAACACGGTGCCAAGCGAGAGATTGTCGCTGCGGTTGACGGTGAACGTGCCGTTATTGGCCAGGCTCGACTGCGCCAGTGATCCTCCGGCAGCAAGCGTGGCCGAACCACCGGCAGCAAGCGACACCGTGCCCGTCACGGCGCCCCCGAGCGTGGCGGCACCGCCGCTCACGACGGAAAGTGTTCCCGCCAGGGCGCCGTAGGTCGCCGACCCCGCCAGCGACTGGGTGCCCGCGTAGGAACTCGCATTGGAGAGCGTGCCGCCGTTGTTGGTGATCGCGTTGGCCACGGCGAACGAGTTGAGGTCGAGCGTGGCGCCGCTCGCGATGGTGACGGCCGCTGACCCAAAGGCCGAGACATTGCCCGCCCTGAGCGTGCCACCGCTCACGGCCGTCGCCCCGATGTAGGAGTTGGATGCCGACAGCGTGAGCACGCCGCCCCCCTGCTTCGTGAGCCCGCCGGCGCCGCCGTTCAGCAGGCTCTGGGCGATCGTGACGTCGTAGGAGTTGGTGTCGATCACCGCACCGCCGTT
>JBBAVQ010000453.1:0-1539 GCA_040397625.1 Pirellulales bacterium
TCAGGTGGGGGGCACCAGCCGCCGGCCCAGGAGGAACCAGGCGAGCAGGCAGATCACGACGACCGCCCACCGCTCGCCGCAGGCGGCGAGCACGAGGACCGCGTCGAGGGTGATGATCGCCATGATTGCATTGCCGACCGCGGCCCGCACGCGCGGGACCGAAGGATTCGCCACGGCCTGGGCGGCCCGAAGAATGACGGACGTGGACAGGATGCCCCAGAGCATGAGCCATGTCGGCGCGGGCAGCGTGGCCACCCGCGCGACGCCATCTCGCAAGGGCAGCCAGACGAAACCGGCCGCAACGGCCAGCCCGGCCGCCATCGTCACCGCGCCGGCGACGAGCATCCCCCGGCGGCTCCGGCCTGCTTCGTCGCGAGCGAAGAGCGTGATGCCGGCGACGTAGATCGCCATTCCCAGAGGTATCGCCCACTGGTGCAGCGCCGCGGGCCCGCCGGCGGCCGTCATGCCAAGGAGCCAGTTGAGCCCGCGGCAGGAACCCATCACCGCCGGCCCGAGCGGTGTGGCCTTCGCGTGCCGATCGTAGAGCCAGATTGCGGCGGTCAGCGCAGCCCCCACGAACGCGGGCCACGGCGTGTTCGCCACGAACGCCGCACCGCAGGCCGCCGCGGCCCCGACGGCCATCAGTAGGTTGCCGACCGCCGCGGCCCGACGCACGGCGATCGCGCCGCTTGGCAAGGGCCGCTCGGGCCGCTCCGCGCGGTCGACCGCCACATCGTACACGTCGTTGAGCACCATGCCCGCCGCGTAGAAGCCAAGCGATGCCAGCACCGCCAGCCAGCAGGCAGCCGGTGGCCACTGCACGACCTGCAGCCCCGACACCACCAGATAGCCGGCCAGCGAATCCGCCGCGGCGGTGGCGAGATTTGGCAGCCGCACGAGCCGCAACCAGGGAAGCATGTCAGGCAAACTCCACGCCGGCAGCCTGTGCGATACCGAGCAGGTGCGCGCGGGCGGCACGGGCCGCGTCGTCAGGCCGGTCACGGTAGGGGTAGAGTTCGACGGTGACCCAGATGTCGGGCGTGTGGGTGGCGATAGCCTGCAGCACCGCCGCGAAGTCGATCGCGCCTTCGCCCGGCACGAGATGGTGATGGACCCGCGTCGCGGCGATGTCTTCCACGTGGTAGTGCCGTGTGTGGGCCTTCATCCGCGGCACCCACTCCGCCGGATCCTCGCCCACGCAGTAGGCATGGCCGACGTCGAAGTTGAGGCCGAGGGCCGGATGGTTCACCCGCTCGGCGAACTCCAGGTACTGGCCGAACTTTTCGATGAGCAGGCCCGGCTCCGGCTCCACGAGCAGCGTCACACCCACCTCGGCCGCCACGTCGAGCACCGGCATGATCTCATCGTAGAAGATGTCGGTCGCCTGCTCGCGGGTCTGGCCCGGCTGGATCTCGCCGCCGGGCTCGGTCGAGATCTGCTTCGCGCCCAGCTCGGCAGCAAGCCGCAGCGCCCGCTTCGTGTGTTCGCGGCGAATCGCTCGGTAGTGCGGATCGGGATCGGTCCAGCCGGGATGCCAGT
>JBBAVQ010000454.1:0-1535 GCA_040397625.1 Pirellulales bacterium
GCGAGCGTGCATCCCTTCTCGCCCGCCGACCAGCGGGAGGGCTACGCGGTCCTCGACCGCCAGCTCCGCGCGTGGCTTTGTGAGGCAACCGGCTATGCGGGCATCAGCCTCCAGCCCAACGCGGGCAGCCAGGGGGAGTATGCCGGCCTGCTCGTGATCCGCGCCTGGCAGAGGGCCCGTGGCCAGGGGCACCGCACCGTCTGCCTGATCCCGTCGAGCGCCCATGGCACCAATCCGGCGAGCGCCCAGATGGTGGGCATGGAGGTGGTGGTCACCGGCTGCGACGAGCGGGGCAACGTCGATCTGGCCGAGCTGAAGGCGAAGTGCGAGCAGTATTCCGATCGGCTGGCGGCGGTGATGATCACCTACCCGAGCACGCACGGCGTGTTCGAGGCCGACGTGAAGGAGCTCTGCGAGATCGTCCACCGGCACGGCGGCCGGGTGTATGTGGACGGCGCCAACATGAACGCGCTGGTCGGCACCGCGGCTCCCGGGGCGTTTGGCGGTGACGTCAGCCACCTCAATCTCCATAAGACCTTCTGCATCCCGCACGGCGGCGGCGGCCCGGGCGTGGGCCCCGTGTGCGTGGTCGAGGATCTCGTCCCGCACCTCCCCGGCCATGCCACGGGTGGCGTACCGGTGAACGACGTGGGCGCGGTGTCGGCCGCGCCACTGGGCAACGCGGCGGTGCTCCCGATCAGCTGGATGTATTGCCGGATGATGGGAGGCGACGGGCTCAGGGAGGCCACGGCGGTGGCGATCCTTGCCGCCAACTACGTGAGCGTCCGGCTTCGCGATCACTACCCCACGCTCTACACGGGCACCAACGGCCGCGTGGCCCACGAGTGCATCCTCGACCTGCGGCCGCTCAAGGAGACGAGCGGTGTGACGGCCGAAGACGTGGCCAAGCGGCTGATCGACTACGGCTTCCACGCGCCGACCCTGAGCTTCCCGGTGCCCGGCACGCTGATGGTGGAGCCCACGGAGAGCGAGCCGCTCGCGGAGCTCGATCGCTTCGTGGAGGCGATGATCGCGATCCGTGAAGAGATCCGGCACGTGGAGAACGGCACGTGGCCGCAGGACGACAACCCGCTCAAGCATGCGCCGCACACGGCCGACGACGTGGTGGCTAGCGGCTGGTCGCGGGCCTACTCCCGCGAGCAGGCGGCGTTTCCGGTGCACGCGCTCGTGCGGCAGAAGTATTGGCCGCCGGTGGGCCGCGTGGACAACGTCCACGGCGACCGCAACCTGTTCTGCAGCTGCGTGCCGGTGTCGGCCTGGGCGGAGTAGCGAGCCCGACGGGTTGCCGTCACAGGCGTCGAGCCCAGCGTGGTGCGCCCGCGGCCTTACGGCCGGTCGGCTTTCACTGTGCATACGGAGCGCAGGTTTTCAACCTGCGGCATGTTCGGCACAGGTTGAAAACCTGTGCTACTCGCCATGCATTCGTATAAGCCCAACGCCGTGAGGCGTGGGGCGAACCGCCACGAGGCGCCGAGTCCAGCGTGGTGCGCCCGCGGCCTTACGGCCGGTCGGCT
>JBBAVQ010000455.1:0-1525 GCA_040397625.1 Pirellulales bacterium
TGGCTTCAGGAAGCCCAATAGCGTGGGCGATGGGGGCCTTCGCAGTGATGGCTTCAGGAAGCCCAATCGCGTAAGCGATGGGGCGGGCGCGAGGATCACGTGTGACCCGCATTAGTTGGATTCACCCTTGGATGGCTCGGCCGGCTCGCTCTTGGACACTTCCGACGCCTCGGTGGTCTCGTCCTCGGAGTCGCACTCCGGCTCGTCAGCCGACTCCTTCTCAGGTGCCGGGTTCGACTCACTTTCGACCAACTCAACCGACTCACCCTCCGGCAGCGCGTTGCCGAACACCGACCAGACCACGCCGTCGCCGACGACGGACAGCGACATGCGGCCCTCCGCGTTCACGATCACGCTCAAGCCGCGGCCATGTTCCACGCCGGAAAGAAGCCACTGGCCTTCAGACTCCTGGACCATATCGAATTTCGTGACCTCGCCACGCCGTGACTTGGGCGCCAGCAGCGTCAGTTCCTTCGTGGACGTGTCGATGCGAAAGAACGTAGGGCGTTCCCTGCTGCCCGTGTCGGGAGGCCCCACCGTGCCGTCCTCATCAACCGCAACGGCAGACGTCACGGAACAAATCCACGTCTGGCCGGCCCGGGCACCGCCGCACCACGCCAGATTGGCTGCCAGGGCCAACAGAACCATCGTCGTCGCTTTCTTCATGATTCCATTCACTCCCTTGAACTTGAGAACTGGATTGTTGAATTCGCTGTGCTGAGACACCTGACGCCAGGCCGAGTGCAGATCGCATTCCCGGTCTCATCGCACCGTGTAGCCCTTCGCTTCCATGGCCGCCATGAAGTTCCTGTTCCATACCGCGAACTGCTGCTGGTAGGCCGCCGTGGCCGCATCGGCGGAACCGCCCGCCGTCTTCACGGCCCGTCGCGACCGCATCCCGCCGGTCAGGCCCGCGGCCGCCGAACCCATGGCCGCGCCCTTTCCAGCGTCGCCGCCGATGGCTCCGACGGCGGCTCCCAGCAGGGCACCGCCCGCCGCCCCTCGAACTGCGCCACCCCGAGCGGAACCGGCCGCATCCGTCGCGGCATGGGTCTGCTGATCCAACTGTGCCTTGGCCTGGTAGGGATCCCAACGCGTCTGCTGGGTCGCCCAGTCATACGCGGCGGCTTCGTCCTGCCGCTGTTGTTCGGGGGTCTGAGATCGCGCCGGGAAGATCGCCAGGTTGCCCGGGTTTGTGCTGAGGGTGGGCGGGCCAGCCTGGGCCATGGTTGCGGCCACCATGACCGACGCAAGGGCCCACACGGACAACTGCCATCCTGCCTTGTGCTGAAATTGTTGGCGCATCACGACAACTCCTTAGGTGAAACCTCCCACGGGCGGTCGGGTGTATACGCGACCGCGACTTCCGGGTGGAAGGCCGAAATGGCGGCGTTTGGGAGCAGGCGTTTTCAACCTGTGCGTCTTCGCGGTTCGTATCGGGCACGGCCAGTCCGGAGCTCACCGCAGTGATGCCTTCAGGAAGCCCAACGCCGTGAGGCGTGGGGGCTCGCAGTGATGGCTTCAG
>JBBAVQ010000456.1:0-1070 GCA_040397625.1 Pirellulales bacterium
TCCGGCACGCGGTCATCCTATGCCTCCCGCGTGGGCAGTCGATGCCAGCGACCTGTGCACCAGACCGCGTCCAGCGCCACCTGGCCCACCACGTCGAAAGCAATAAATCCCAGCCTCAGGCCCAGTTTTGCCCCAATCTGCCCCCGCCCCCGATCGATTGGCACGGCATCTGCACTTCGAAAGCCTCCATCCCCTGAGGAACCGCAGACATGCATCGAATCCTCTTCCTCCAGCCGGTCCGGAAAACGAGCATTCGCTCGTCGTGCCGTCGGATCGGGTTCGCGGTGGCAGTTCTCTGTGCGGCAGTGATCCTTCAAGGCCGCGCCGCCACCGCCAACTTCGACGTGCACGGCACGTCTTCCACACGGGCCGAGGCCATTGAGTGGCATGCCGAACAGGTTCGCAAGCGTGCCTTCACAACGCTTCTCGGAACGTCATCCCCGGCCCCCTGGACCGTCCGCTGCGAGATCCATCTGCATGCGACGGAAGAATCGTTCACGGCCGCCGTCGGCGGGCCCCCAGACGGAGCCCGCGGTGCGACGGCCATCGAGTTTGCCGGACCCGATATCTGCGTCCGTCGGATCGATCTGATGGACGACGACCCTACGACTGTGCCCGACGCACTCTCCCACGAACTGGTGCATGTGATCCTGGCCGACCACTTCACCGCCGCCCCTCCACCGCGGTGGGCCGACGAAGGCCTGGCAGTCCTCTTCGACGACGAAGACAAGCAGGCCGGCCATGCGCGTGACTTCGCGGCGGCCCGACGGGCGGGCATGACCTGGTCGGCCTCGCACCTGCTCGCGATGGAGGACTATCCCCGCGAACCGCATCGGCAGCGGGTGTTTTACGGCCAGAGCGCGGCGCTCGTCCGCTGGCTCATCGACCAGCGGGGCGCGGCCACGCTGCTCTCGTTTTTGGACGACGCGGCAGCGATCGGCGAGGCGTCCGCCCTCGAACGCCACTATGGCTTCTCGACGGTGGCAGCCCTCGAACGCGCGTGGCTCTCGCAGCCGGCCGACACCGATATCGGCGTCGACTGACACAGAGCGCCCGCGGCCTTACGGCCG
>JBBAVQ010000456.1:1170-1525 GCA_040397625.1 Pirellulales bacterium
GTCGGCTTACTCATCTGCCGTACAAGCCCAACGCCGTGAGGCGTGGGGCGCGGCCAAAACAACCGCGGCATCTTCTCGACCGCGCCCGCGGCCTTACGGCCGGTCGGCTTACTCATCTGCCGTACAAGCCCAACGCCGTGAGGCGTGGGGCGCGGCCGGGAAGACACACAGGTTGAAAACCTGTGCTACGAAAAGGCAGCGGTGGCCTGTTGTACGAGCGGCGCGGCCACCATGCCCCCATCGCTTACGCGATTGGGCTTCCTGAAGGCATCACTGCGCAGAGCTCGGGGCTGCCCGTGCCCGGGAGCCGGCGTTGCTGACCAGCGGAGCCAGGATGGCGAAGCGCAGGCAGCAT
>JBBAVQ010000457.1:0-1520 GCA_040397625.1 Pirellulales bacterium
GCGATCCACGAGAACGTGCTGCCGGGCAACAACGAGGAGAAGTACGTCGTCAAACGGCTCCTGCGCCGCGCCGTGCTCGACGGCCGGCAGATGGGCATGCGGGACCCGTTTCTGCACGAGTTGCCGCCAGTCGTGGCGGAGATGATGCGGAAGCCCTATCCGGAACTCGGCGACACGACCGGCCGCGTGGGGAGCGTGATCGAGCGGGAAGAGGCGTCGTTTTTGGCCACGATCGACGGCGGTCTCGACCGGATCGAGAAGCTCTTCAAGACGCTTGGCTCGTCGGGCAAGGCGGTGGTGCCAGGAGGTGATGCCGCCGAACTCTACACCACCTACGGCTTTCCGCCGGAGCTGCTCGAGACGCTCGCTGCCGAGCGCAACTGCGGCTTCGACTGGGACGGTTTCCGAAAGGCCATGGACGAACACGGTCTGAAATCAGGGGCAGGCACCCGCGTGGAGGTGTTTACCTCCGGCCCGCTCGATGCCCTCAAGAAGACGATGCACGGCTCCGAGTTTCTCGGCTACGAGTCGATCGAGGCCCAGGGGAAGGTGATCGGCATCATCGCCCAGGATTCACTCTGCGACCGGATCCAGGAAGTGGGGCACGCCCAGCCCGTGACGGTGGTGCTCGACCGCACGCCCTTCTACGGCGAGTCGGGCGGCCAGGTGGGCGACACCGGCAGGCTCAGCTGGCCCGGCGGCGAGTTCGAGGTGACCGAAACGCTGCGCGAAGGGGGCTTCATGCTCCACCTCGGCCATCTGCGAAAGGGGAGCCTCGACCTCGGGGCGACCGTGACCGCCGCGGTCGATCCCGACCGGCGGGCGGCCCTACGGCGGGCCCACTCGGCCACGCACCTCCTCCACGCCGCGCTCCAGCACCACCTCGGCTCGCACGCGGTGCAGCAGGGTTCGAAGGTGGACGCCGACCTGCTGCGGTTCGACTTCTCGCACACGAGCTCCATCGACCACGACACGCTCCGGGCGATCGAGGGCATGGTGAATACAGGCGTGTTCGCGGCGGTGCCGGTGTCGGCCCAACTCCTGCCGCTGGCCGAGGCCCGGCACGCCGGCGCGATGATGCTCTTCGGCGAAAAGTATCCCGACGTTGTCCGGATGGTGACGATGGATGGCGTGAGCCGCGAACTCTGCGGCGGCACGCACGTCACCAGCACGGGCCAGATCGGTCTGGTGCGGATTGTCGGCGAGGAAAGTGTCTCGGCCGGCACGCGGCGGATCACGGCGGTTACCGGGTCGAAGGCCCTCGATCGCTTTCGCCAGGCGGAGCAAACGCTCGCCGAGGCGGCGTCAGCCCTGAAGGTGCCGGTGAGTGAACTGCCGCACCGGCTCGCGGCGGTCGTCAAGGAACTCCGCGACCTCAAGAAGGCGAAGCCCGCGGCGGCCGCGGCAGGGCTCTCGGCCGACGACCTCCTTGCCGCCGCTTCGTCGGTGGCCGGCACCCGGATCGTGGTCGCCGATGCCAAGGGGAGCGATGCGGGAGCCATGCGGCAGTGCATCGACCT
>JBBAVQ010000458.1:0-1504 GCA_040397625.1 Pirellulales bacterium
GCTCCCAGAAGAGGTCGAAGCCGGTCTCCTCGATCTGCGAGATCGAGAACCGCACCCCCTGCTCGACAAACTCCTTGCAGTCCTCGGCGATCACGCCAGCCGGCGGCTTCGTCCGCAGGGCCGAGCCGATCTCGAAAAACTCCCTGGCGTAGCGGTCGAGATCCACCTCGCAGAGGCCGCGGAGCCAAGAGAGCACCTCGCGGTCGATGTCGGTGGTCGTGGGGGAGCGGAGGAAGAGCGTGTCGGAGATGATGCCCGACGCCATGCACAGGGCGATGGCGGGGCTGGGCACCAGGCCGGCCGCCCGGAACTGCCGAGCGACGAGCGTGCAGGTGGAGCCGACCGGTTCGTTGATGAACCGGATCGGCTGCGTCGATTTCAGGCCGCCGCCGAGCCGGTGGTGGTCGAGCACCTCCACAATGTCGGCGTCCTCGGCACCGGCCACCGCCTGGGTGAGTTCGTTGTGGTCCACGAGCACGAGCTGCGGTTTCGGCGGATTCACGATGTCGGTCTTGAAGCAGTAGCCGACGAGCCGGCCGTCGTCGCCGATCACGGGAAACACCGGCTGCGACGACCGCTCCACCACGCTGCGGGCGTCGGCCAGGGCGGCCTTGCCGTCGATCGTGACCACGTCGCGGTCCACGACGGAGTCGATGAACTGGGCCGAGCGGATTCGCAACACCGTGTTGAGCGTGTCGAAGGGGCTGGTGATCACCGACACGCCGCGGAGCTTGGCGAGCTCGACCAAGCCGGATGAGAGCGTGAAGCCGCCCGTGATCACGAGCACGCGGACGCCGTGCTCGATTGCCGGCAGGTGGATCGTGGGGCGGTCGCCGCAGACCACGATCAGTCGCTCGGCGGCGAACTTCCGCATCCGCTCCGTGAAGCCTTCGGCGCTCATCGCGCCCACCATCACCATCAGTTCGTCGCGCTGTTCCGGATCGATCACGTGCTGGAAGCCGCCCCCGAGGGCGTCGTGGATCTTCGCCAGGCAGGTGCTGACCGTCCGCGACTTCACGGGGTCATTGTCGTTGTCGAAGAACAGGCTCATCACGTCGAGCACGGAAAGCACACCCTCGACGCGGCGGTCGTCGTCCACCACGGGGATCGCCCGCAGGTCGTGGGCCTGCATCCGGCGGTAGACCTCGTGAAACGACTCGCCGAAGGAGGCGGTCACCACGGCCTTTCGGCAGAGGTCCTCGGCGGACGGGCGGACGTCCATGATGATCCGCGGCGGGGCGAGGCCGGCCCGCTCGAGCACGTATTCCGTCCGCTTGTTCGGCGGCCCGCAGCAGGCGGCCACGGCGTCGGGCCGCGTCGTCTTCTGGAGCAGGTCGGCGTAGGCGATGGCCGAACAGATGGCGTCGGTGTCGGGATTGCGGTGGCCGAAGACGAAAACGCTCATGGGGCGGGCGGGTCGCTCTGGTAGGGCAGGACGGACACTCGAGGACGACCTTTGAAGTGTGGGCTATCGACCGGGCTGTGTCCATGCGGCTTCGGCGTT
>JBBAVQ010000459.1:0-1499 GCA_040397625.1 Pirellulales bacterium
TCGCGGCCGGCGAGCACGTGCGGGATCGCCTTCGACTGGATCGGCGTGGGCGTGGTGTAGCCCTCGTCGGCGAGGGCCCGCAGCAGGGCCTCCGACAGGCCGAGGTTGGCGAAGGACGTCGTGATGACGGACTCGGGGGTCGAGGAGTCGTGGGGCAGGGAGTCGTGGGGCAGGGCCATGGAGTTTCCTTGTGGATACGGGGTGCCCAGCGGGTCGAGGCGATGTGCCTGGACCGAGCCGCGAGGCGTGGATGCCGAATGGGCTGACTGCGGCCCCGTCAGGCTGACGGGAATGGACCGCAGGCGTGGCGATGGATCACTGCCTGCCCGGCGAGAAGGCCGCCTGCGGTGCCCCAAAACGGGCGTTTTCCGCTGGCGACAGCCACTTCGAGAGATGGCGATCGCGGTGGCTGTCGTTCGACTCAAGGCCGAATAACCACCTTCATCACTGCTTCCGACGGGCGAAGTATACCGCGCGGGGTGTGTCGAGGCAATCGATTCTTCTCTTCGAGGGACTGGCCTCATCGTCGCCAGAGAAGCTGGAGCGACAAGGCCGGGCCGGCACCGAACTCCACCACGTCGGTGCGGCCCGACGTGAAGTTCGTGCCCTGGAAGAGTTCGCGGTCAAAAAGCCACGAGGCGAGTGCCTCCACGGTGAAGCCTCCTCCGAGAGTCCGCTCGAGACCCACGGCCGCCCGCTGGTCGAATACGTAGAGCCGCTCGGCGTCGATGAGCCGATCGGCCAGAAAGTAGATCTGCGTGTCGGTGCGGTAGAAGGCGAGCAGCGCCCAGTCGTCGCCCAGCCGGCGGCGGGCCTCCACCGCCACGTTGACGAGCGGAAAGTATGCCGCCGAAAGCGTCCACTTCTCGTCGGGTCGCCACTCGATGGAGGCGGGTACGCCGAGCTTGGCCTCAAGGGCGTCGCTCGGTCGCCACGCATACGCCACACCGGGCAGCGGATAGGGGAGTTGCGCCGTCGGCGAGTAGAAGAGGCTGAAGTTCCACTCGTCGCGTTCGTTGGCCGCCGGCGTGTTCCAGAACCCGATCGCCATCAGCGTGAGATCGCGACCGGCCGCGAAGGGCCGGTCGCTCGCCGAACCAAATAGGAACGTGCCGCCGAGCGTACCACCGCGGGCAAGCGGTCGGATGTGGGTGATCCCGGTCTCGACAAGCCAGAGTTGGTCGGGCACGGGCTGATCCGAGTCGGGCAGGATCGCGTCGGTGGAGAGTTCCAACCGGCCGAACTTGCCGATGCCGATCCAGAGCGGCTCGCCCTCCTTCGGCGGCACGAGTGGCGCGGCGACGCGGGCGAACTGGGCGTTCATCCCCAGGTCGCCGGGTTGCCGCACGACGGGCGTGGGGGGCGCCCAGAAGCCGCCGAGCGACACTGGCGCCGCCGCGCCGAACGGCCCTCCCCCGCGCCGCGGTGGTCTGGTGCCCGCCTTCGGATCGGCATCGGCGATCGGTTCGCTCGCGAAGGTGTCTTCCTCGAGGTTGAAC
>JBBAVQ010000460.1:0-1495 GCA_040397625.1 Pirellulales bacterium
GACGGCACGATCCGGATCAACTTCCGCGGCTCGGCCGGCCAGAGCATCATGGCCTTCGGCGTGCCGGGCGTGCAGGTGACGGTCGAGGGCGATGTGAACGACTACTGCGGCAAGGGCCTCTCAGGCGGTCGCGTGATCGTGAAGCCTGACCGCACGGCCCCCTTCAAGGCGGAAGACAACGTGATCGCGGGCAACGTGGTGGCCTACGGGGCGACGAGCGGCGAGATCTTCATCCGCGGCATCTGCGGCGAGCGGTTCTGCGTGCGAAACAGCGGCGCCGAGGCGGTTGTGGAGGGCACGGGTGACCACGGCTGCGAATACATGACCGGCGGCCGGGCGGTGGTGCTGGGTGAGACGGGCCGGAACTTCGCCGCCGGCATGAGCGGCGGCATCGCCTACGTCTGGGACGCCTCCGGCAGTTTCAAGCAGAAGGTGAACAAAGAGATGGTCGAGTTCGAGGAACTCGACCAGTCCGACCTCGACTACGTGAAGGCCCGGATTGAGAAGCACGTGGCCTACACCGACAGCGCCCGCGGCAAGGCGATCCTCGCCGCGTGGCCGAGCGAGCAGAAGCGGTTCGTGAAGGTGATGCCGACCGACTACAAGCGGGCCGTCGCCGAGTTGCGTAAGCTCGCGGAACAGGAACAAGAAGAGGCGAAAAAAGGTGGCAGTCACCTTTTCGCCGCGAAAAGGTGACTGCCACCTTTTTTCAGAGGAGAGGAATCAATGGGCGAGCCACGCGGATTCATGAAGTATGAGCGGAAGGTGTCCGGCTATGCGCCGGTGGCCGACCGCCTCAAGAACTACAACGAGTTTCTCACGATCCTGCCCCCGGAGGAGGTGAAGACGCAGGGCGCCCGTTGCATGGACTGCGGCGTCCCCTTCTGCCACACCGGCTGCCCGCTCGGGAACATCATCCCCGACTTCAACGACCTCGTGTATCGTCAGCAGTGGCACGAGGCCAGCCAGCGGCTCCACGCCACCAACAACTTTCCCGAGTTCACCGGACGCGTCTGCCCCGCTCCCTGCGAGGCGGCCTGCGTGCTCGGCATCAACGAGGATCCGGTCGCCATCAAGCAGATCGAGATGGCGATCGCCGACAAGGCCTGGGACGAGGGCTGGGTGGTGCCCGAGGCCCCCAACGTCCGCACCGGCAAGCGGGTGGCCGTGGTGGGCAGCGGGCCCGCGGGCTTGGCTGCCGCGCAGCAGCTCAACCGTGCCGGCCATCTGGTCACGCTCTTCGAGCGGGCCGACCGTCCGGGCGGCCTGCTGATGTATGGCATCCCCGACTTCAAGCTTGAGAAGCGGCGCGTGTGGCGGCGGGTCGAGCAGATGCGGGAGGAAGGAGTCGAGTTTCGCTGCGGCGTGAACGTGGGGACGGACGTCAGCACGCAGCAACTCACCGAGGAGTACGACGCCATCGTGCTCACCGGCGGTGCCACGCTCGGCCGCGACCTGCCGATCCCGGGCCGTGAACTCAAGGGCGTGCACTACG
>JBBAVQ010000461.1:0-1492 GCA_040397625.1 Pirellulales bacterium
AGCTCTCCGCAGTGATGCCTTCAGGAAGCCCAATCGCGTAAGCGATGGGGGCATGCCTGTCGCGCCGCTCGGACACGGGCAGCGCGAGTTACGCAGGCAGTCGGAGCCGCGACCGATTCCGGGTCGTGGTGGTTTCGCCCGATGCGGCTTCGATGGTGGCGGCGGCCAGCATGGCGAAGGCCATCTCAGTGGTTGAGAAGGTGTGGTCGTCCGTGGCTGGCGGGGCTGACGCGGGTGAATATGGGCCCGCGTCGAAGAGATTGGCCCCCAGGTTTTCCAGAACGTCCAGAATGTCCACCACGCCGTCGTACGTGAACTCTCCCTGCCACCAGCCGGCCGCCCGGCCGGAGTCGAAGATTCCCGACACCAGCAGCTCGGCCACATCGAGGATGTCCACGAAGCCGTCGAGGTTGGTGTCGCCCGCCGCCGCGAAGGCGACCGTCAGGCTGCCGTCGCCGTTGGTCGCATAGCCGACGCTGCCGCCCGCAACCGTCGCAGGAGACCGTGACGTGATTCCCGACGTCCCTGTCCAGCTGCCGTCGCCCCGGCCGGCGATCAGCCGCGACCGGATCACGCTCTCCGTGAACCCGCCGGCGGCGATCGTCACCCGTCCAGAGCCGAGATCGATCAGGCCTGCGGCGTCGAGCGTGAGCGACGTGACTGAGATGCCGGCCGTGCCGACGTCGAGCGTGAGCCTGGCGCCGGGAGATACCGAGATCGGCCCGGTGCCGAGCGCGGCGATGTTTTGGACCACCAACTCGCCCGCTTCGATCGTCGTTCCGCCGGTGAAACTGCTGACTCCGGAGACGATCAGCGTGCCGGTCCCCCGCTTCACGAGCTGCACGCCGCCCGAGTAGGACGTCGCGTCGGTCACGGTCTGGCCGGCCGGGACGGACATGCTGGGATCGAAGGTGATCGCGGTCGAGAGCGGGGTGCTCAGGTTGTTGGCTGCGCCGCCGTCGTTGGCCTGCACGGTGAGCGTGGCGGCAGTGCCGCTGGCCGACGCCGTGTAGGTGAGCGTGGCGAGCGCGGCGTTGAGCAGGGCGATGCCCCCCTTGAGCGTCATGGTGGAGCTGCCGCTGGCGCCGGCCGTCACCGTCACATGGCTGGTGAGCACGCTCGTGAGATCCACCGAGAGCGTGCCCGCCGTCACCGAGAGCGCGATGCTCTCCTCGTCGGCGGCATCGACGTCGGACATGGCGATCGAGTTGGCCCCGGTGAAGGCCAGCGTGCCGGAATGGGGCAGCGACACGCCCGCCGGTCCGGTCACGACCGGAGCCGTGTTGGTGGCGACGTTGAACGCCACCGTGACCGTCTCGGTGATCGAGTTCACCTTCCCCGAACCGTTGGGCTGCCCGTACATCTGCCGGTTGACGATGAAGGGAAAGATCGGGTTTCCGGCTGCATCGATCGGCAGGAAGTAGGCGTAGGTGCCGTTGGGAAACTCGGGCGTCTTGGACCAGCGGCCGCAGAACTGGTCGAGGTCGCCCGA
>JBBAVQ010000462.1:0-1466 GCA_040397625.1 Pirellulales bacterium
AGCCCACGCGGAGCGGGTCGCCCACGCTCTTGCCGTAGCCGAAGTAGATCGAGCCGAGGCCGGCCCCGGTGGCGACGCCGGCGGCCACCGTGCCCGCGAGGAAGTCGCGGCGGGTGATTGCCACCGCCTCGTCGAAGTTTTCCTTGCCGATCTGCTTCTGCTGTTCAGTCAGGTTCATCGAAGGCACCTCGGGTCGCAATTCAGGATCTACGGATCAGCGGCAGCAGGAGTTCGCGCTACCGCAGCACCCCAGCGGGAACCACCGCTTGAGAAAGAAGTCGAGTCCGCTCCAGCCGCCGATGGGCAGGGCGGCGATGGCGAGCAGGGCGGCGAGTTCCACCCACTGGTTGTACGTGGCCTGGGCCCCGGGCACCCAGAACGGCTGTGTGGCGATCACGCTCGCCAGGAAGAGCGCCCCGCCCACGGCGTTGAACTTCGTGAGCAGCCCGACGACGAGGCAGGCCCCGATCGTGACGAGCGACCAGCTCACGAATCGGTCGGCCTTCCAGAGCTTCGAGGGCCCGGCCGCGGCGTCGGCCCGGCTACGGGCGGCGGCGTCGGGCAGTTGGTCGTCCCACTCAGCGACGAGCTTCTGGCCGATGGCGGCGGCGTCTTTCATCCAGGCCGAGGATTGGCCGGCGAGTTCCTTCTGCTTCTTGGCGAGCCGCTCCCGTTCGAACGGGATGTCGCGGGACCCTGGCTTCCGTTCCATGGCGGCGAGCCGGCGGATCTGGAGCCGGTAGTCGGCGAGGTCGTCGGCGATGCCCTTGCAGTAGTCGGCCAGGTTTCCGGTCGCCGTGTTCAGGCTCTGCTCCGCGGCGGCCTTCGCCTCGCCCGAGAGTGGCACGGCCTTCGAGCGTGTCGCGAGCAACCGCTGCCACGAGGCGACCACGCTCTCCTGCCAGGCCTTCGAGGCGTCGTCGGCGGAGCGATCGTCGGTCGAGCCGAGCGTTGCCGACCAGTCGCCGGTTTCGGGGAGCGAGGAGCGGTAGAAGTCGGCGAGCGGACCGACTGCGGCCTTGCGGAAGCCGGCACTCGACCAGTCGGGATCGCGGAGGTGCGAGAGCCCTTCCAGAAAGAAGTGCAGGCCGCAGACGATGCGCAATACGGCGAACGCCGCGACGGCGAGAAGGGGAAGACGCATGGGGTGTGAACGAGGGAGCAAGGCCGAGGAACCGTCACCGCACGGGCGAAAACCATGATACACGATACCCCGGGAACTGCAGATTCGCTGCACGCCTCCTGCGGTCGGCCGTACGCCCCTACGGCGTGATGCCTCCTGCGGGTTCAGGAAGCCCAATCGCGTAAGCGATGGGGGCCGAGGTGACGTCGGGCACGGGGCAGCCGTACGCCTTACGGCGTTACGCTTCCTGCAGTCGGCCGTACGCCTTACGGCGTTGCGCTTCCTGCAGGTTCAGGAAGCCCAATCGCGTAAGCGATGGGGGCCGAGGTGACGTCGGGCACGG
>JBBAVQ010000463.1:0-1463 GCA_040397625.1 Pirellulales bacterium
GCTACAACTCCAACATCGTGCGGCAGTCGGTCGCGCTGCTCGGCCAGTGGAAGAGCGAGCAGGTGCCGGCGCACGTGAGCGTGTCTGGCAAGCGGGGCATCTCGGCCCTGAAGTTCCGCGGCGCCGACATCGCCGAGCGGTACACGCAGTTTGAAGACAAGCCCGAGTTCGCCGCCGTGGCCCCGATCGGCCGGGCCTACCTCGACGCCTATTCCCGGGGCGAGATCGACCGCCTCGATGTTGTCTATACGCGATTCCACTCGATCGCGAAGCAGGAGGCGGTAACGGAGACGCTCCTGCCCCTCGCCCCGCCACAGGCCTCGGGGGCCTCGACGGCGGCGAAGCTCGCCTCCGACGAATACGACTTCTACCCGTCGGCTGGCAGCATCCTCGAGGAAATCCTCCCGGCAAGCTTCTTGTCGCGGCTCTTCAAGTGCTTCCTCGACGCGGCCGTCAGCGAGCAGGTGGCCCGGATGGTGGCGATGAAGGCGGCCACGGAGAATGCCGGTGGTCTGATCAAGAGCCTCTCCCGGCAATACAACAGGGCGCGCCAGTCACAGATTACGGGCGAGATCATGGAGATCCTCGGGGGCGTGGAGGCGCTCAAGAAGTAGGGACGCCGGTCCCGACGCCAACCGCATTCGCGTCGATGCAGCGGACCTTCGGCCGCTGATCGCCGACATCAGAGACGAGCCGATAGCAGAAATAAGTCCGACACCGGCAACGACAACACACTGACCGTTTCACGAACCAAACCTCAATCACACTTTCCCTCTGGACACAGGCTGAAACAGCAATGGCAAACGGCAAGATCACGCAGGTCATCGGCTCCACGTTCGACGTCGAGTTTCCCGAGAACTCGATCCCTTCGATCTACAACGCCGTCCGCATCGACAGCGCCAACAAGGGAATCGACCTCCACCTCGTGGGCGAGGTGCAGCAGCACCTTGGCGGTGGCAAGGTCCGCTGCGTGGCCCTCGGCTCGACCGACGGCCTGACCCGCGGGGCCCAGGTGGTCGACACTGGGTCTCCGGTCTCCGTGCCGGTCGGCAAGGCCACGCTCGGCCGCGTGTTCAACCTGCTTGGCGAGCCGATCGACGGCCGTGGGGCGGTGGAGACCCAGGAGCGGTGGCCGATCCACCGCGATCCGCCGCCGGTGAAGGACCTCACCACGAAGACGGAGCTCTTCGAGACGGGCATCAAGGTGATCGATCTGCTCACGCCGTTCGTCCGCGGCGGCAAGGCCGGCCTCTTCGGCGGTGCCGGCCTCGGCAAGACGGTCATCCTCACCGAACTCATCGCCCGCATCGCCTCCGCCCACGGCGGCTACTCGGTGTTTGCCGGCGTCGGCGAGCGGACGCGCGAGGGCACCGACCTCTGGCTCGAAATGCAGGAGGCCAAGATCGGTGACACCGGCCGCAGCGTCATCGAGCAGACCTGCATGGTGTTCGGCCAGATGAACG
>JBBAVQ010000464.1:0-1449 GCA_040397625.1 Pirellulales bacterium
TCCTAGTTCCCCAGTCCTTACCCTCACGCGCCGGGGGGCTTGGTCGGCGGTTCCTGATTCCGTGTCCTTACCCCTCACGCGCCGGGGGGCTTGGTCGGCGGTTCCTTACCCTCACGCGCCAGGGGCCCGTCCCATCCCCCTATGACGGCCCCGATTCATCGCGTGCTGCTGATCGACGACCAGGCCATGATCGGCGAGGCGGTTCGCCGCCTGCTCGCCGACCAAGCCGACGTTGCCTACGACTTCTGCCGCCACTGGTCTCAGGCGGTCGACGCAGCGATCGCCTTCCAGCCGACCGTGATCCTCCAGGATCTGATCATGCCCGGGATCGACGGGCTGGAGATGGTGGGCCACTTCCGCCGCAATCCCGCCACGGCCGACGTGCCGATCATCGTGCTCTCGGCCCGAGAGGAGCCCGTGGTCAAGGCCCAGCTGCTCGACGCCGGAGCCAGCGACTACCTCGTGAAGCTGCCCGACCAGGTGGAGCTGATCGCCCGCATCCGCGTCCATTCCGATGGCTACCGCCGGCTCCTGGAGCGAAACGCCGCCTTCGCTCAGCTGGAGCAGTCGCTCGCCGAACTCGGCCGGGAGCGGGAGAAGTCGGAGCGGCTGCTTCACAGCATCCTCCCCGCCACGATCGCGGAGCGGCTCAAAAACGGCGAGGCTACGATCGCCGAGACGTTTTCCGACGTGACGGTGATGTTCGCCGACCTGAGCGGGTTTACGGAGTTCTCGGAGCACGTCGATCCCCAGCAGGTGGTCGGCCTGCTCGACGAGATCTTCTCGACGTTCGACCACCTCGCCCACGCGCACGGCGTCGAGAAGATCAAGACCATCGGCGACGCCTACATGGCCGTGTCGGGGCTCCCGGTGCCGCGGCCCGACCACGCCGAGGCGATGGCGGTGATGGCGATCGGGATGCAGGAGGCATTTCGCAGCGTGATGCGCAACCGCGGCCTCGCGCTCGAACTCCGCATCGGCATGCACTCGGGCCCGGTGGCGGCCGGCGTGATCGGCCGCCAGAAGTTCACCTACGACCTCTGGGGCGACACGGTGAATCTGGCGAGCCGGATGGAGTCGCACGGCGAGCCGTCGCGGATCCACGTGTCGCCGACGACGCGGGCCCTGCTGGGCGACGCGTTCCGGTTTGCGGACCGCGGCGAGGTGAACGTGAAGGGCCGCGGCACGCTGCACACGTTTTTCCTGCTCGGCCGCGCCTGAGAAGGGCAGACTCGCGCCTTCTCGCCACGATAGCGTTCGCAGCCGCACGGTCGGTCGGCTTGAAGCTGGCCCAAACGTCGGGGGGCCCGCGGCCTTACGGCCGGTCGGCTCCCTCGGCAACCGTACAAGCCCAACGCCGTGAGGCGTGGGGCGATCTGCCAACAGGCGTTGCGGAGATGCAGTGAGCGTCGGACAGGATGGGCGAAGCGAGCGTCCGGCGACGGGGCA
>JBBAVQ010000465.1:0-1446 GCA_040397625.1 Pirellulales bacterium
TCCTGCCGATCGTGACGCAGGTCTTCTTGTGGACGGCCGTCTTCGGCGCCACCCGCTCCGGCGACATCGCCGGCTACTCGCGGAACGACATCGTCGCCTACTACCTGCTGACGATGCTCACGCGGGCCTTCTCCAGCATGCCGGGCCTCGCCGGCGGCATCGCCCGCAGCGTCCGCGACGGCTCGGTGAAGAAGTTCCTCATCCAGCCGGTCGACTACGTCTCGTTTCTGCTGGCGGCCCGCGTGGCCCACAAGCTCGTCTACTACGCCGTGGCCGCGATCCCCTTCGCGCTGGTGTTCTTCCTCTGCCGCGGCTACTTCCCGCCGATCCCGGATGCCACCACGATCGCCGCCTTCCTGCTCTCGCTCGTGCTGTCGTTCCTGCTCGGCTTTTTCATGGAGGTCACGCTGGGCATGCTCGGCTTCTGGTTCATGGAGGTGTCGAGCATCGTGTTCGGCTACATGCTCGTGCAGTACCTGCTCTCGGGCCACATGTTTCCGATCGACCTGCTGAAGGCGACTCCCACGGGCATTGCCGGCGTGAGCCTCGCCGACGTCGTCCACTGGCTGCCGTTCGAATACACCGCCTACTTCTCGTCGGCCATCTGGCTCGGCAAGGTGAAGGGGGCCGAGCTTGTCTCGTCGCTGGCGATCGAGGCGGGGTGGGTCCTGGTGATGGCGGTTGCCTGCCGCGCGGCCTGGTGGCGCGGCACGCGGCGATACAGCGCGTTTGGAGGCTGACGGTGGCCCGCTACTTCGCGATCTTCCTGACGTTCGCCCGGGCGTGTCTCGTCCGCGACATGACGTTCCGCGCCAACTTCATCCTGGAGTGCCTGACGAGCCTCGGCTGGATGTCGATGAACCTCGCCTTCTACCTGCTCGTGTTCACCTTCACGTCGGAGATCGGCAAGGGGACGGGCTGGTCCAAGGAGCCGTTCTTCGCCTTCGTGGCCACCGGGCTGATCATCAACTCGGTCGTGCAGGCCTTCTTCATGCCGAGTGCCGAGGAACTCACCGAGATGGTCCGCACCGGCGGCCTCGATGCCGTGCTCGTGCAGCCACTCGACGCGCAGTTCCTGCTCTCGATGCACCGGGTTGACTTCTCAGCCCTGGCCAACGGAGCGGTGGGCGTGGGGCTGCTCGCCTGGGCGATGGCACGGATGGACCATGCGCCTCCCGCCGTGGCCTGGCTGCTCTATCCGCTGCTGGTGCTCTGCGGCGTGGCGATTCTGTATGGCTTCGTGATCATGCTCGCTGCCGCCACGATCCTGATGGGCCGCAACCAGAGCCTCTACGATTTCTGGTTCTACATCACGAACTTCAGCCGCTACCCCGCGGAGATCTACGCCGGCCCGTGGGGCGGCCCGCTGCGGATGATCTGCACGTTCGTGATCCCGATCCTGCTGGTGGTCAACGTGCCGGCCCGCGTGATCGCCCAGCCGTTCAC
>JBBAVQ010000466.1:0-1442 GCA_040397625.1 Pirellulales bacterium
CGCGGCAGGCCGCGGCCTTGGCGGTCCGCCGCTTCCGCCACCGCATCTTCCCGGCGAGTCCCGCACTGGAGGATGCAACGGGAAGTCCGTCTGCGATCCAGTTTCGTCTGTCTACTGAATGACAGGAGATTTACCGATCACGCCGGCGGGACGTATGGTGAAAGCATGGCAAGAACACCCTCTGCGGGCACGTTTGATCTCGTGAGCGGCAGCGGCAGCGTGGTCTTCGGCGGGATTCTCAACCTCGCCTTCAGCGGCGGCTCCTACGCCGACGGCACGGACGTGCTCCAGCTCTTCGCCAACACCGGCGGCCGCTCGGGTAACTTCTCGGCCGTGAATGCCACCGGCCTCGCGGCGGGGCAGTCGGCCACGTTCAATCCTGTCACGGGCTTTATCACAGTCGTGCCTGAGCCCTCCACCTATGCCATCTCAGCGCTAGCCACTGCGGGACTTGCCGGCCTGATGCGGTGGCGGAAACGGCGGACGAGAGAGAGCGAAGTCTAAAGCGACGCACGCGGGGCCAACGCTCAACTCACGCTGGGCAGGGCATCGCAAGGGGCTCTGCCCGGTGGTGTTTCCGGGCGGGGCCGATGAGCCCAGCGCGTCGCGGAGGGCTGCCCGTAGGGCGTGGTGGGGATGGGCGAGGGAGTGGGGTAGCGGCACCTCTGGCCGCTGATTCGTCCCAGCCCTCGGCGGATTCGTCCCTAGATTTGGCCGATTCGTCCCTGCCTGTGCCCGATTCGTCCCTTTTTGGATTTTGTGGCTTCTGGGCGAGCGAGTGGCTGTAGAACCGGTCGCGTAAGTGCCTGATCCTGTTCGCTCGGTAGGAGTTTGCTCGTCGTGTCTTTCGCCCGTCTGCCCCGCGTTGTCTTCTCCGTCGGCATGGCGGCCCTGCTTGGTTCGCTGACCGTTCCTGCCCGCGCTGCCACGACTACCTACGACACCAACAACACGCCCTACGCCGGCGGCACGATCGATCCCGGTGACACCGTGCTGTTGAACGACGGCGCCACCGTCACGGGCAACATCACCGCCAACGGCACGTTGCAGTTCAATCAGTCCGACACCACCCTCACGATCAGCAATGTGATCTCGGGCACTGGCACGCTCTCGCTGACGAACACCGGCACGCTCAACCTGACAGGCACGTCGGGAGCCGCGAATACCGTCGTGCTGGACATGATCACCTCTGCCTCGGCAGGGCTGCTGCAGATTCGTTCGGGGGCAGGAACACTTTGGGTCGGTAACAGCGGCACCGGCATACTCGACGTGACTGGAGGGAGCGTCACCAACTCGATCGGCACTCTCGGCAACAACGCCAACAGCGTCGGCACCGTCACGGTGTCGAACGGCACGTGGGCCAACACCTTCCTCAACGTCGGCGGCAGCGGCGCCGGGACGCTCAACGTGACTGGAGGGAGCGTCACCAGCACGTTCGGCAC
>JBBAVQ010000467.1:0-1437 GCA_040397625.1 Pirellulales bacterium
GCGACCGCCGCGCCGTCGAGCACGCGGTGGTCGGCGATCACGGTCACGAGGCAGCGGCCGTCGCCGTCGAGCGGCCCGTAGGAGAGGCTGGTGGTGCAGATCGTGGGGTGGAAGCGGTTGGTGGCGGAGAAGCCGGCGAGCGTTGAGAGGCTGAACGTGCCGATCCGCGTGACCCGCTTGGGCGATGCGGATCGCATGTTCCAGCGGAGAATCGTCCTCCGAAGCCAGCCAGGCACGCCCTCGAGTTCGAGTTGCCGCTTGAATGCCTCCTCGACGGGCTGCGTGACGAAGCGGTCGATCGACTGCTGGAGCAGCGGCAGGGGTGTGGCATCGGGCCGGGCGAGCCGGGCGAAGAACAGCCGGTCGTCGCCTTCGTCGCCGCGGTTGACGGCCAGCGAGGCCACGCTCTCAGAGCTCGTGGCCAGCCGCTGGCGGAACCGGCCCGCGAGCCAGCTGCGGAGGGGCGGCGTCTCGCGGGCCACCAGGCCGTAGGCCTTGAGGAAGATCGCCGCCCAGCCGATGCGGACGGCGGCTGCGCTCCTGGCGGTGGCGACCGCATCGAGTTGCATCAGCCGATCGACGGGGAAGAGGGGGATGTCGAGCGCGAGGATCGCGACGTCGTTTACACAGCCACGGCCGACAGGGAGCGGCGAGATCGAGACGGTCGGTACCTGCTTGCTCATGAGTCGCTCGCATGACGGTCGCGGATCAGGAAGCCCACAGGCCTCAGCCATGGGGTTGCCGCCCCGGCTCACCGATCGCCGCGAATGGTAGGAAACCGCCACCGCCGGGCACAGGTTGGTTTCCGGGCCGCGCGGCTACACTTTCGCCATGCGAGCGGTGATCCAGCGGGTGAGCGAGGCGAGCGTGACAATCGACGCCGACGTGGTCGGCCGGATCGGGACGGGGCTGCTCGTGCTCGTTGGCGTGGAGGCGGGCGACACACCGGCCGATGCCGATTGGCTCGCGGGCAAGGTGACGCAGATGCGGATCTTCGCCGATGAGGCCGGGAAGATGAACCGCAGCGTGGCCGAGGTGAACGGTGGCCTGCTCGTGATCAGCCAGTTCACGCTGCTCGCTTCGACGGCGAAGGGTAACCGGCCGAGTTTCATCGAGGCGGCGCGGCCGGAGGAGGCGGTGCCGCTCTACGAACTGTTTCTGGCGGCCGCGGAGTCGCTGGTGGGCCATCGGCCCGAACGAGGCGTGTTCGCGGCCGACATGCAGGTGGCGCTGGTCAACGACGGCCCGGTGACGATCGTGATTGACTCCCGTCGCCGGGAGTGATGCTGCCGAACCGCGGATGCGGGAACGCCGGGACTTTCGGCCGGGTTGTGGGAGGGGGCCTGAAACCGCCTGTCCGTTTGCTACAATCGTGGGCCCATGGTGGCTATAGCTCAGTTGGTTAGAGCATCGGTTTGTGGTACCGAGGGTCGCGGG
>JBBAVQ010000468.1:0-1420 GCA_040397625.1 Pirellulales bacterium
AGCGCGTGCTTGGTCGCCGCGCGGGCCGGCTCGGCCGACGCCACCTCGCACGTCGCCCCGAGGGCCGTGCGGGCCGTCACTCGCAGTGGTTCGCCCACGGCCGCCGTGACATGCAGATCGACGGGCTGCCGTCGGCGGAGACTGTCGCCCGTGAATGTCTTTCGCAGGCGGGCCGTCAGCTCCTGGTCGTCGGTCTTCCAGACGGCCTGGCCGGGCCGGAGCCGCGACATGTCGATCGCACCGTGGGCGAACGCGAGTTCCACGCGGCCTTCGGCCACGGGTTCGGTCAGCGACCGGCCCGCGACAAACACCTCGTACACGCGGCCACCGGCAGCGTGGTCGCTCGTCTCGCCGCAGTCGATCGCGATCCCGTCGCCCCGCTTCACGCTGCCAAGGAGATCAACCGCCACGCGGTCGCGGCGTACCTCTGCGACGGTGCCCAGCCGCACGCCCCGCTTCGCGCTCGTCGTCGCCGGCACGAGCATCTTGTGATCGCAGCCCTGGAGCCAGCCGGGCGAGAAGCCGCGAGAGAAGGAGAGCTCCATCTCCTCCACCTCCCGGGGCGTGAACTCGACCGGCCGGCCGGCGACCGCCGTGTCGATCGCCTGGCGGTAGTGCCGCGTGATGTTGGCAACGTACTCCGGCGTCTTGAGCCGGCCTTCAATTTTAAACGACACCACGCCCGCCTCGATCAACTCCGGAGCCAGCGCGTAGGCAGCGAGATCCTGTGGTGAAAGCAGGTATTTCCTGTCGCCGAGATCGACGTCCTTGCCGTCACAGACGAGATCGTAGGGCAGCCGGCAGGCCTGGGCGCACTGACCGCGATTGGCGCTACGGCCGCCGAGCGACTCGCTCGTCAGGCACTGCCCGGAATAGGCCACGCAGAGCGCCCCGTGCACGAACACCTCGAGCGGCATCGCCGTCTGCCGGCGGATCGCCGTGATCTCGTCGATCGAGAGTTCCCGCGCGACCACGACCCTCGCCATCCCCAGCTCCTCGGCCAGCGCGATCGTCTCGGCGCTGGTAAGCGTCATCTGGGTCGAGGCGTGCAGCGGCAGGTGAGGCAGCCGCTCGCGGATCAATCGGGCCACGCCGACGTCCTGCACGAGCACCGCATCAACTCCCGCGTCCGCGACCGCCGCCACGGTGTGGCCAAATGCCTCGACTTCGTCCGAGAAGACGAGCGTGTTGAGCGTGGCGTAGCCCTTGAGGCCGCGGAGGTGGAGCATTTCCATCAGCCGCGGCAAATCGGCGAGCGTGAAGTTCGTCGCCCGGGCCCGGGCATTGAAGCCGGTGTCGAGGCCGAAGTAGACGGCGTCGGCGCCGTTTTCGATCGCCGCGCGGACGCAGTCCCAGTCGCCGGCTGGCGCGAGGAGTTCGGGAGCGGAGCGGAACACGGCTGCTGGGTCGTCTGGCATGG
>JBBAVQ010000469.1:0-1415 GCA_040397625.1 Pirellulales bacterium
TGACGCCACGATTCCGACGCGGTGATCGGCAGCCGGCAGTTGACCTTCGTTCCGCTCGCCCGCCGCGTCACCACCGTGCAATCCCCGCCGGCCAGCCGGGCCCGCTCGGCCATGCCGGTCAGGCCGAATCCGGCATCGGTGACCGCATGCCGATCGAACCCGGAGCCAAAATCCTCGACCGTCAGTTCGAGTTTCGAATCGTGCCGCTGGAGGGCGACCAGCAGCCGATCCGAGCCGCTGTGTTTGCGGGCGTTGGAGAGGGCCTCCTGCGTGATGCGGTAGACGGTCGTCTTGAGCGATGGCGAGACGTCGTCGAGACGCTGATCGATGGTGCATTCGACGTGCACGCCCGACTCGCGGAGCTGATCGACCAGGTCGTGGATGGCAGCGGCCAGGCCGAGATCATCCAGCACCGTGGGTCGCACGCCGCGAACCACCTGCCTGGCATCAACGATCCCCTTCGAGAGATAGCCCATCACGGAATCGAGCACGTCGCGCTGGCGGGCATCGAGATTGCCCCGCTCAAAACTCTCCAGCAGCATCCGCCCGCCGATCACGTACTGGAGCAGGCCATCGTGGATGTCGTGGCCGATCGCCTGCTTCTCGTTTTCCTGGACGTCGATCAGCCTCCGCAGCACCTTCTCCTTGTCGAGCAGCATGGCCTGCGCCTTCTCTCGCTCGCCGATCTCGGCCTGGAGGGACCGCCGATCTCGCTCCGCCTGGTCGAGCTGGCGACGCATGTAGGTGACCATCACCCCGGCGATGACGGACCAGCCCACGGAGAGCGTGTGATTGATCGCCTGCTTGGCGGTGGTGATCGCAAACACCGAGCGTCGCGACGGCGTGAAGAGGTAGTCGCTCGCGAGGAACGTGAGCACAAAGGCCAGCACGGTCGGCCCCACGCCGCAGTAGAACGCCGTGATTGTGACGGCGATGTAGACCGGCAGGAAGGGGATCGCGCCTGCAACGACCGGCGTGAGCGACCAACGAAACAGAAGCACAGCAGCCACGATGGCCAGCGCCGTCGCGTACCTACGCAGAATCGTGGATCGCGAACCCATGGCTTCCACCTGCTCGCCCCGCACCAGCACGGTCCCGGAGAATCCAACGAGCATACCGCTCGCCCATCCGCCCGAGGCCTTACGGCCTTCGGCTTGCACGACACCCGTCCAAGCCCAACGCCGTAAGGCGTGGGGTGAACCGCCACCAAGCGCCGTATCCAGCGTGGTGCGCCCGAGGCCTTACGGCCTTCGGCTTGCACGACACCCGTCCAAGCCCAACGCCGTGAGGCGTGGGGTGAACCGCCACCAAGTGCCGTATCCAGCGTGGTGCGCCCGAGGCCTTACGGCCTTCGGCTTGTACAACACCCGTCCAAGCCCAACGCCGTAAGGCGTGGGGTGAACCGCCACCAAGCG
>JBBAVQ010000470.1:0-1408 GCA_040397625.1 Pirellulales bacterium
CACGATCAAAGACATCGACATGATGAAACGCTTCCCCAACGCCTGCAAGGATCCGCAGGGGCGGCTGCGGGTGGGGGCGGCGGTCGGCGTGTTCGATTTCGAGCGGGCCGAGAGCCTCATTGCCAAGGGAGTCGACGTCCTCATCGTCGACAGCGCCCATGGCCATTCCGACAACGTCATCGAGACCGTCGCGGCAATCAAGAAACGCTGGGCAATCGAGGTGGTTGCGGGAAACGTGGCAACCCGGGAAGGCTGTCGCGATCTCATCAAGGCTGGCGCAGATGGAGTCAAAGTTGGGATCGGTCCCGGGTCGATCTGTACCACGCGGGTCATCTCCGGCGTGGGCGTCCCCCAGATCACGGCGGTCTGGGAGGCCTCGCAGGAGGCGGCCGGCGCCGGCGTGCCCGTGATCGCCGACGGAGGCATTCGCTACTCGGGAGACATCACCAAGGCGATCGCCGCGGGAGCCCACTGTTGCATGATCGGTGGGCTGCTTGCGGGTACGGCGGAAAGTCCGGGGCAGACCGTCCTCTACCAGGGGCGGACGTTCAAGGCCTACCGCGGGATGGGATCGCTGGGGGCGATGGTTCACGGGTCGAGCGAGCGCTACCGCCAGAAGGTGACGGGCCGCGGCAGTGACAAACTCGTGCCGGAGGGAGTCGAGGGTCGGGTGCCCTTCAAGGGGCCCATGAGCGTGTTCGTCTACCAGCTCGTCGGCGGCCTCCGGGCCGGCATGGGCTACTGCGGCACGCGGACCATCGACGAGCTCCGGACCGAGGCAAAGTTCATCCAGGTGACCGCCGCCAGCGTCCGCGAGAGCCATCCCCATGACATCGTCATCACGCAGGAAGCCCCGAACTACACCGCGGAGCACGCGAAGCCGGAGTGAGCCGGTCCTCGGCCTCCTGGCGGCCTTTCTCTTCGGGCTGGTGGCGACGGCTGAGGAGTGGCGGACGTTCCTCCGCGACCCCGACACCACGACCGTCGCGGTCACCCCGGTTGCGGCGGACGACGCCTCCGCGGCCGACGAGGACGATGCGGCGTCGCAGGAACCCTGCGCCGAGGAGGCGGAGGACTGCCGCGAGGCCCTGAAGCGTCTTCGCGACGACCTGCTGGCCGGCATCGATCTCGACATCCGCGTGGGCGGCCGCCCGGGCAACGATTATCCGTGTGAGTGCCGCCTCGAGGGGGAGACCTTCGAGCCGCGCCGCTTCGCCACCACCATGTTCACGTGGAAGGCGGCCGGCTACTGCCACAAGCCGCTCTACTTCGAAGACTGGCAGCTCGAACGCTACGGCCACTCGCATGGTCCGCTCGCCGACCCCTTCTTCTCGGCGGCGCACTTCTTCACGACGCTGCCCGTGCTGCCCTACAAGATGGGCGTGGAACTGCCGTGGGAGTGCGTCTA
>JBBAVQ010000471.1:0-1369 GCA_040397625.1 Pirellulales bacterium
CGTGGTGCCGATCGGCCTGGCGGGCTGGAAGTTCAGCGAGGCGGCCACCGTCGGTGGCGGCGTGACGCCCGTGCCTGGCACGCGCGAGTGGATCGAATCGACCCCGTGGACGGTCGGCATCGATCGCAGCATGGCCAACACCTTCTTTCGACCCGGCTTCAGTCCCGGGGCCGCGGCCATGGGATCCCTCTTCGACCGCACCGTTCATTATCAGGCGGGCGTCTGGAACGCCATCGACGGCGGCACCACCGGCGTGCTCCGCCGCGGCACCTCGATGGCCTGGGCCGGCAACACCTGGTGGGAGCCCTTCGGCCCCTTCGGCCTCGGCGTGTCCGACATGGAGCACCACGACGAGCCGGTGGTGCGGCTGGGCACCAGCGGCGTCTACGCCCTCACCAACGCTCTCCCGATCCAGGGCAGCAATCCCGAAGACACGATCGTGCGGCTCTCCGACGGCACGCCCATCGCGGAGCGAAACGCGCTCGGCCCCAACTCGCTCCTCGAGCAGTATCTCTACAAGCTCGCCTCGGTCGACGCTGCCTGGAAGTATCGCGGTGTGGGCGTCGCCTTCGAGTATTACTTCCGCATGCTCGACAACTTCTCCGGCGAGGGCACCTTCGAGCGGTCGAGCATCTTCGACCACGGCGGCATGGCCTACCTGTCGTGGTGCTTCGTGCCCCGCACCTACGAGGCCTATGCCCGCTCGAGTGCGGTCACCGGCCCCTATGGCACCGGCCAGGAATACGGCGGCGGCCTCAACTGGTATCTCAAGGAGTCGCGGCAGGCACGGCTGACGCTCGAGGCCCTCTATATGAATCGCAACCCGGCGCAGAACTTCCTCTACCCCTACCGCGCCGGCTACACCGGCACCGCCATTCAGACCCAGCTCATGGTCGCGTTCTGAGTATCGTGCCCGCGGCCTTACGGCCGGTCGGCTTGAACACAAACTCCTGCGTGGGGGACGCCCGCGGCCTTACGGCCGGTCGGCTTTCATGTGCCAGGCCCCTCGACCCCGCCCGACGCCGCCACAGCCCCGTTGGGGACAGGCGCGCCCGCTGTTAGAATGTCGGGCTTCGATTTTCGCCCTCCCGAAGGACCGCCCGCCTCGTGCCCGCCACCCCTTCCGTCAGCAAGGCCCAGCAGAAGGCGATCCAGAAGGCCGACACCCTCATCGAGGCGCTCGGCTGGATCCGCAAGTTCCGCGACACGACCACCGTCATCAAGCTCGGTGGCAGCGTCGTCGAACACCCCGACTCGCTCCGGCACCTGCTGCTCGACATCGTGTTCCTGTCCACGCTGGGCATGCGGATCGTCGTCGTCCACGGCGGCGGCAAGGCGATCAGCCGGGCGATGGACGAGGCCGGCATCG
>JBBAVQ010000472.1:0-1367 GCA_040397625.1 Pirellulales bacterium
GGCAGGTCGCCGAAGAGCACGATCAGGATGCCGGTGATGATGGCGGTCGCCAGGACCACCACGCCCACTCGGAACTGCATCACGCGGTCGTTCATGCGTCGTCCTCCGCCTCGTCACCCGCAGCCGCCGCGGCGTCTTCGGCCGCCTCGCGGGCCTGCTCCTCGCGAAGCTCCATCAGGCGGCCGCCGGCGCGGCCCTCGACGAACTGCCGGATGCGCGGGTCGCGGGAGCGGTCGAGTTCATCGGTGGTCCCGTCGAACACGACCTGCGGCTCGCCCGGCTTCAGGCGGAAGAGCGGGTAAAGCATGATCACGCGATCGGCGACCTTGCGGGCGGTGTTCATGTCGTGCGTGACCACCACGCTCGTCACGGCCGGCCGCTGGCGGACTTTCAGGATCAGTTCGTTGATCACGTCGGTCATGATCGGGTCGAGGCCCGTGGTGGGCTCGTCGTAGAGCATGAGCTGCGGATCGAGGGCGAGGGCCCGGGCCAGACCGGCTCGCTTCCGCATGCCGCCGGAGAGCTGGACCGGCTTCTTGGCGAGCACGCTGCGGGGCAGGCCCACCTCCTCGACGAGCGATTCCACGATGCCGCGGATCTCGGCCTCGGACAGCCGGGTGTGTTCGCGGAGCGGAAAGGCGACGTTGTCGAGAATCGTCATGCTGTCGAAGAGCGCGGCGCCCTGGAAGACGAAGCCGTAGCGGGTGCGGAGGTGGGCCAGCGCCCGGTCGTTGAGTGACGCGAGTGATTTCTCCTCGAAGAGCACGTCGCCGGCGCTGGGGCGGATCAGGCCGATCATCGACTTGAGCAGCACCGTCTTGCCGCAGCCGCTCTCGCCGAGCACGACGAGGGTCTGCCCGGCGTCGAGGTCGATCGAGATGTCGCGGAGCACCTCCTGGCTGCCGAACCGCACGCCGAGCCGCTCGACCCGCAGGAGCGGGCCGGCGGGTTCATCGCGGCGGCGGGGTGGGGCGGGGGCGACGGCCGGCATGGTGTCAGAGCAGCCTGCGGGGGCCTTCAGGGCGGAAGAAGTCGTGGACGTTGTTGAGCCAGATGCCCAGAAACAGGTCGAGGATCAGGATCAGCACGAACGAGTGGACGAAGGCGTTGGTGGCGGCCCGGCCCACGCCCTCGGCACCGGGCTGGCAGTGGAACCCGTGGTGGCAGCTGACCAAGGCGATGGCGGCGCCGAAGAACAGGCTCTTGAAGATCCCGAGCAGAAAGTCGAAGGCGTCGACGTATTCCCGGGAGTTGGCCCAGTAGTGGTGGTAGTCGATGCCGAGGAGGACGTGCGAATAGAAGTAGCCTCCCAGCACGCCCATGAAGTCGGCCATCACGGTGAGCGATGGGATCAGCACGAGGCAGCC
>JBBAVQ010000473.1:0-1363 GCA_040397625.1 Pirellulales bacterium
CGGCCACCATCCGCGACACCGCCGGCGGGATCGCCTCGTCGGCCTCGCCGCCGTACGCCCGCAGGGGCGTCTTGATGGTCCAGCGATAGGCGTTGGCCTGCTCGAGCAGATCCCAGAAACGGCCCGTCCCGGTCGCCGCCGAGGCCATGAACTCCGGCCGCAGTAGCCCCGTCACGCCGCCGGGGATCCCTGCGTCATACGCGGGCCAGCCGAGTTCGCCGTCGTAGAACTTCCGCGAGGCCGCGAGGTGCTCAGGCTTGATCGCGGAGGCGGCGAGCCCCGGCAGTCCGGCGTATTCCTCCTGCGCCCAAAGCATGTTGCTGATGCAGCCCTTGATCCACGCTGCATCCTGCGGACGCGGGCTCGTGATCGGCCGGCGGAAGGCGGCCGTCATGTCAACCGGCGCGCTCACGGTGGCGGCCGCCGTGACCGGGATTCCGAGCTTCTCTAGCCGGCGGAGAAACTGCATCGTGGTCCAGCCCCCCTGCGACCAGCCCCAGATGAAAAACTGCGGCGTGGCCTGGCCGAGCGACTCGAGCACGGCCCGCGACGCACGGTAGTGGTCGAGCATTGCCTGCGTGGTGCCCTGTGGCACCATGAAGCAGTTCGGCACTCGCGACGGCCCGAGGCCGAAATAGTCGGCACCGATCACCACGTAGCCCTGACTCGCGAAGGCGGCGAGCGCGAGCTGGGTCTCGTACGAGTTTTCAGGACGGGAGGGCACCTCGTCGCGGCCAAACACCGTTCCGTGCTGGTAGCTGAGGAGCGGATGCGTCTTCGCTCCATCCTCCGGAACCGCGAGCAACCCACTGCCCAGCGTCGGCTGGTTCTCCCACTCGGGGATCACCGAATCGAACTGCACTTCGTAGAGCGTGACGCCGTTCCGCGGTGCGGCGAACTTCGACTTGAAGTCGGACGACTTCATGGTCGAGGCCTGCGAAGGGTCGAAACCTGCCATGAAACGATCAAGACCGCCGCTCAGGACCTCGGCCAGCCGCGCCTTGTCGTAACTGCCGATCTTGCGATAGCGGACGCCCGCGGCGACCGGCGTGAACTCCTGATCCGCCGAGGCTGGCAACGCCACCAGCGCCGCGGCGATGGCAATCAGGCAGACGGCGGTCTGGCGGACACAAGCGACGATCATGGGCAGGCTCCTCTGAGGTTTTACTTTCAGGGTCATGATTTCTGAAGTCAGCCACCAGTATCCCTGCCGACACCGTGCGTGCAAGGATGAATGCGCGGGCCCGAAGGGGGCCTCCACGAGTCTGACGAGTTGATCCTCGAGGCCTTCACCGCGGGAACATTTGACCTCGTGAACGGCGACGGCAGCGTGGTCTTCGGCGGGATTCTCGACCTCGCCTTC
>JBBAVQ010000474.1:0-1355 GCA_040397625.1 Pirellulales bacterium
TCCCGCAGCTGATCCTGATCGGTCGCGACGGCAACGTGATCACGCTCAACGCCCGCGGCAAGAAGCTGGGTGAGCGGCTCGCCGATCTCTTCAAGGATGGCGGCTGAGAGGCGGGCACCGGCAGCATGATCGTTCCTGAATCAGCCGGACGCCAGCCATGGAGCGTGTCGAAGCGGGCGGCCGCCTTCGACTCGTCGGGCATTCGCAAGGCGTTCGACCTCGCGGCAAAGCTCGACGACCCGATCAACCTCTCGATCGGCCAGCCGGATTTCGAGATGCCCGCCGCGGCCCGCGAGGCGGCCAAGGCCGCGACCGACGCCGGCCGGAACGGCTACACGCCCACGCAGGGCATTCCGGCTCTGCGCGATCGGCTCGAGGCCGAGGCCCGCCGCGAGACCGGCCAGCCCGACCGGCGGCTCTGCGTGACGAGCGGCTCCAGCGGGGCGCTCGTGCTGGCGTTGATGGCCCTGATCGACCCGGGCGACGAGGTGATCGTCTTCGAGCCGGCGTTCGTGATGTACCGGCCGCTCGTCGAGTTCCTTGGCGGTCGCGTGGTGCCGATCGACACCTCGCCGTCCTTTGCGATCGACGTCGAGGCGGTGGCGGCGGCGATCACGCCGGCCACGCGGGCGATCCTCCTCAACACGCCGGCAAACCCCACCGGCTTCGTGGCCGACGCCGACACCGTTTGCGACCTGGCAAGGCTCGCCGAGTCGCGGGGCGTGACGCTCATCAGCGACGAACTCTATCGCTCCTACTGCTACGACGCCGCGTTCCACTCCCCTGCCCTGCACTCGGCGCAGGTGGTGGTGATCGACGGCTTCTCCAAGTCGCACGCCATGACCGGCTGGCGGGTGGGCTGGATTCACGGCCCGAAGGCGATCATCGACGCCGTCACGATGATGCAGCAATACACCTTCGTCTGCGCCCCGCAGCCGGGCCAGTGGGCCGCGATCGCGGCGCTCGACTGCCCGATGGACCTGCCGCTGGCCGAATGCCGCCGCAAACGGGACAAGCTCATGGAAGGTCTTCGCGGCCACTACGACTTCGTGCAACCCGGCGGCGCCTTTTACCTCTATCCCAAGGCGCCCGACGGCTCTGGCAAGGCGTTTGCGGAGCGGGCGGCGGCCCAGGAAAAACTGATCGTGGTGCCGGGGAGCGTGTTTGGCCGTGCCGACACCCACTTCCGGATCGCCTACACGGTGAGCGAGCGGACGCTCGACCGCGGCATCGCCGCCCTGCAGCGGCTCGCCGCCACGGGCTGACTGCCGCTGCCGCCGTAGCACAGGTTTTCTCCCTGCGATCTCGTAGCACAGGTTTTCAACCTGTGTGCCTTCCCGGTTCGCGTTGGGCGA
>JBBAVQ010000475.1:0-1327 GCA_040397625.1 Pirellulales bacterium
GGGCAGCCCCTCGCTGTCGGCCTCAGGAAGCCCAATCGCGTGAGCGATGGGGGCACTTCATGGCCAGTGTCCTTGCCTCCCTCGGTCTCTCTCGCGGTTTTTTTGGCCTGCAACGACTTTGCTTGGCACGACGTAAGTCGAGCAGCGACGGCGAGCGCAGGGGGTTTTGGTAAGCTGCGGAATCTGCACAAGGCTCACAGTTTTACAGGTGCGACTCCTTCAGCCTACCTTTTTCGCATGTTTCGGCCCGCGACCTCTCGCGGGCCGGATGAAGTCCACCCGATGAAATGGGAACTGGACGGCAAGGAGGCAAGCGACGATGAGTCTGAGCAGCGTTACGGGAAGGTTTCAGTTTTCGGGGACGGGGGTGGGTGCCGCCGCCGGCCGCCTGGTGTCCGCCATCATGGTCTGCCTCTTGGTCGCCGCGTCGGCCCAGGCCAGCGACCGCTGGCTGCGAAACTACGACGAGGCCATGGCGGCTGCCGAGCGAACCGGCCGCCCTGTGCTCACGATCTTCACCGGGAGCGACTGGTGCCCCCACTGCGTCACCCTCGAGAAAAAGGTGCTGGATTCTCAGCACTTCCTCTCCTGGGCCGAGGATCGCGTGGTGCTGCTGATGATCGACCTGCCGCAGCAGGGGATTTCCCAAGAGGAGCGGAACGTCCGGTCCCGCGTCTGCATCAAATACGGCGTCCGGAGCTTCCCAAACACCGTCCTGATCGCCCCGGACGGGGCCAAGATCATGGGGCAGTCGGGTTATCACGGCCAGACGCCGGAAGCCTGGCTGACGTCCCTGGAAAAGCACGTTCCCGCCCCGGTTCTGGCCGGGAATCCCGAGGACGGGGATGGCGAAGACCGGATCCTGTCGTCGATCGACGAAGCCGTGGAAACCGCCCGCGACTCCCGCAAGCCCGTGCTGCTGCTGGTTTCCCGCCCCAGCGATTCCGCCGCCAAGACCCGCGTGGCCACGCTGATCAAAGACCCCGAGTTTGAATCGCTCACGCGAGACAACTTCGTCGTGGCCCAGGTTCCGCCCCAGGAGGAGACCGTGGGACAGCCCACCGGAGTGCCCACCGACCTGCTCGGCGGCGAGAAACTCCCTGCAGAGGCGGTCGAGGTGATCGTGACCGAGGACGGCGAAACCCCCGTCCACGTCGAGTCGGGCTCTCAGACGGCCACCCGAATCGTCACTGGCCTCCGCCGGTTCCTGGCCAACCGCCAGGCCACCCGCCAGACCGACGCCCGGCGGTAAATGCACTTCCCTTGTAGGTGCAGGTTGTCAACCTGCACATGAGCCTCCCGCGGGCTCAGGGCTGCCCGGGCCCGT
>JBBAVQ010000476.1:0-1312 GCA_040397625.1 Pirellulales bacterium
TCGATCTCACGGCGATCGCCGGCGAGAGCGACTTCCGCGTGTTTCGCGGTGCGGTGGAAAGCGGCGGCCGGGTCCGCGGCCTCCGCGTGCCCGGGGCGGCGGCGAAGTTCTCCCGCAAGGACCTCGACGACCTCACGGCTGTCGCCGTGGACGGAGGCGCCAAGGGCCTCGTCTGGCTGAAGGTGGAGGCCGACGGCTCGTTCTCGGGGCCCGTCGCCAAGAACCTCGTGAACGTGGCCGACGCACTCAAGGCAAAGCTCGGCTGCGAGCCCGGCGACCTGGCCCTCATCGTGGCCGACTCGTTCGACGTCACCTGCAAGGCGCTGCACATGCTCCGCAAGAGGCTCGGCGCCTCGCTCGGCCTCTATGACCAAAACGCAATGCACTTTTCGTGGGTGGTCGACTTCCCGATGTTCGCCAAGGACACCGAGAGCGGCGGCTGGGCGTCGATGCACCATCCATTCACGGCCCCGCGGCCGTCCGACCTCGATCTTCTGGAGAGCGACCCGGCTGCCTGCCGCGCCGTGGCCTACGACCTCGTGATCAATGGCTCGGAAGCCGGTGGCGGCACCATCCGGATCCACGATGGCGCGACACAGGAAAAGGTCTTCAAGCTGCTCGGCATCACGCCGGAGGTGGCCCGCGAGCGGTTTGGCTTCCTGCTCGACGCCCTGCGGAGCGGTGCTCCGCCGCACGGCGGTATCGCCCTTGGCATCGACCGCTGGGTGATGCTGTTTGGCAAGCTCGACAGCATCCGCGACGTGATCGCCTTCCCGAAGACGCAGAAGGCGAGCGACCTGATGACGGGCGCCCCTTCTTCAGTCGAGACGAAGCAACTCGTGGAACTGGGCGTCCGCGTGATCGTGCCGCCGCCGAAGCCGGCCTGACTCGCTGCCTCTCCGTAGCACAGGTTTTCAACCTGTGTGCCGATCGGCGTGGCCCTGCTCTGAGTAGCACAGGTTTTCAACCTGTGCCGTGGCAACGCGGATTCGGGGAACCGAACGGCGGTGACGTCACGGGCCTCGCCCCTGGCGCTGGTTATGCCGGCCGGAATCGCGATTGGGCCGCAGGCCTCCTCTTTCCGTCGATCGAAGAGGAATCTCGGTTAAACTCAGTTGCTCGTCGTGCCATCGGTGGCCGGCGACAACGGCCACGGATGAATTGTTTGACGAAACTCCAGGGCGGCTAGCTCAATTGGTCAGAGCACCTCGTTTACACCGAGGGGGTTGGGGGTTCGAGTCCCTCGCCGCCCACTACCACTGTTTTCTTCGGCTCGCAGCGATTCGCATCGTTTCGCACGATCACGTGTTTT
>JBBAVQ010000477.1:0-1308 GCA_040397625.1 Pirellulales bacterium
ACGAGCCCGGAGCCGAAGTTGGTGCCGTCGATCGTGACCGTGAAGGAGCCAGTGGCGTCGGAGCCCGCGGAGAAGTAGGCCACGCTGCCGTCACCGGCACCCGTGCCCGACACCCACGCGGCCGTCGCGGCATCGCCCGCGGCATTGGGGCTCCAGTTGGCGGCGGTGCTGCTCCACGTGCCGCTGGGAGTGACCCCACCCGCGCCGGGAGTCGCGCCGTCGATGTCCCAGTAGACGGTTGACTGGGCCGACGCGGTGGTGGTGATCGCGAGCAACGCAGCGAATGCCGTTGCCATGCCCCGCGTCAGCCGCGGCTTCAAAGAACGGGAAAAGTGCGTGCCCATCGGTGTCCCCTCGCGATGCGGACCGGCCCTGCGTGAAACCGGTCACGAGTTTGATCGATCCCGTATCCCTCCACGGCTACGACGCCGTGGCCGCTCGACAATCGGCTGAAGCAGCCGAAATCTCACGGCCGAAGCCCTGCCTACCGGGAGTGTAGCGACCCCCTCCGGGAAAGGAAAGTTTTATTCCCGTGAATTTTTGCCAAGGCGAATGCAGAGCACGAGCCACGCTGAGAGGCAGGCGAGCCCGGCAAACCCGCCGAAGATCACGGGGAGCGGCACCTGCTGGTCGCGGAGCCAGCCGAAGCCGACGTCGGCGAGGAAGCCGCCGAGACTGCCGACCATGACGCCAAGATAGATACCGATCTGATGAAGGCCGACGGCCCGGGAGCGGGTGGCCTTCGCGTGGTGGTCGGCGATCAGCGCGAGTGCCGTGGGAATATAAAAGGCCTCGGAGAGTCCCATCGCCGCCCGTGTCGCAAGAAGGTGGTCGTAGGTAGTGGCATGGCCGGTGGCCCAGGTGACGCCCGACCATGCGAGCAGGCTGAGGCACACGATCAGGGGCTTGCTGAACCGGTCGGCGACGAGGCCGGCGAAGGGGCTGGCGGCGGCGTAGGTCCACTTGAACCACGCCAGCATGTGGCCCCACTGCTCCTGGCTCTCGATGCCGGAAACATCACCGATGATCGACCGCTGCATCGTGGCGATGAGCTGGCGATCGAGATAGTTGAGCAGCGCGACCGGGACGAGCAGGGCCACGGTGAGCCAGGCGGCGGACACACCCGAGGCAGCGTGCTTCGGGTCGGCGGCCGTCATCGCCACGCCCGGCTGGCGGCCGCGGCGGCCTCGCGTGCACAGCCCTGAATGGCCGTGCGTTCATGCAGCGGAGGGCATGGGATTCGAACCCACAACCCCTTTCGGGGCACCACATTTCCAGTGTGGCCGCTAGCCATTCGCTTACCCTCCA
>JBBAVQ010000478.1:0-1298 GCA_040397625.1 Pirellulales bacterium
CCTTCCGGACCTTCGTGTTGTAGAGGTTCCAGAGTTCGGGCCGCTGGTTCTTCGGATCCCAGCGGTGGAACTCGTCGCGAAAGGAAAACACGCGCTCCTTCGCCCGACTCTTCTCCTCGTCACGGCGGGCTCCGCCGAAGGCGGCGTCGAACCGATGTTTGTCGAGCGCCTGACGCAGGGCCTGCGTCTTCATCACGTCGGTGTGCACCTTGCTGCCATGGGTGATCGGATTGATCCCTTGAGCCCGGCCTTCCTCGTTGACGTGCACGATCAGCTTGAAGCCGAGTTCCTTGGCGACGTATTCGTCGCGAAGCCGGTACATGTCGCGGAACTTCCACGTTGTATCGATGTGCATCAACGGAAACGGTGGCTTGGCCGGGTAGAAGGCCTTCTCCGCGAGGCGGACCATCACGGCCGAGTCCTTACCGATGGAGTAGAGCATCACCGGATTTTCGAACTCGGCCGCCACCTCACGGATGATGTGGATGCTCTCGGCCTCAAGCTGGCGAAGATGGGTAAGGTTGTAGGAGGTCATCGACGTGCCAAAAAGTTGCGGGACGCGCCACACTCTAGGCACAATCGTTGGCCTTAGACAATGCGAACTGGACAGTCGTCCCCCCAGCTCACTATCCCGCCGAGGAAACCCGCCATGAACACTCCCGTGAGGCCATTTGGGTGGCTTGCCGCAACGGCCATCCTGACGCTCTCTACAGCCTCCGCATCGGCCGCCACTCCCAGGTCCGACCGCGTGGCCGCAAGGATCGCCGAGCGGGCCTATGCCCGGCAGTCGATCGCCGAGGCCCGAGCCGTACGGGCCGAGGCGCGGGTGGCGGCGATCGCCCCCGTGACGCCCGTGCCGCCGCCGCCTCGACCTGCCACGGTGCGACGGATGCTCCGCGCCGGCGTGCCGCTCAATGCCCCGCCGCCTTCCCCCGCGATGCCGCCTGTCGTGGCGGGGGCGCCGGCACCGCAGCCAATCGCGGCCCAAGCGGTCGCTCCTCCGGCGGCGCCTCCAGCGACTCCAGCCGCGCCCACACCGACTCCAGCAGCCACCGCCAACGTGGCCGACGACGGCACACGAAGCGTGCTGGCGACCGCCGAAGTGCCGGCCGCGGTACCCGCCACCCGCGAACCGGCCGGTCCGGCCGTCACCCATCCGCCGATCGAACTGCTGCCGACACCGCAGCCGCAGTGAGCGGCATCTCGCCACGCTAATGACCGGCGCCGGCGACGACTCTCTGCTCGGCCGCACCGCGCATGAAAAAACCCCGGCCCTCGCGGGTGCGAGGGCCGGGGCT
>JBBAVQ010000479.1:0-1275 GCA_040397625.1 Pirellulales bacterium
GCAGGCGCTGAAACCCTGTCGCCACGAGCCAGCCGTCAACCGTGCTTCCGCCGGTGGTCGAGGCGGGCAAGGCCGGCGGCGCCGATCGAGCCGGCGTCGCCGCCGAGGCTGGCGTAGCGGATGGCCGTTCGCGCGGCGAGCACAGGGAACGTGCGGCGATGGACCTCGTCCGTCACCCGCTCGAGAAACATCCGGCCTACGGGGTTCGCCTCACGGCCGAACGTCATCGCGCCGCCGATCACCACCGTCTCGGGATCGATCGCGTGCATGAGCGTGACGATGCCGATCCCGAGCCAGCGGGCAACCTCACCAAGCAGTTCCACCGCAAGCGGATCGCCTCGGCCGGCTTCCTGCGAGACGAGAATCGGCGTGAGTTCCTCGCCGCCGGACACCGCAGCAGCCAGCGAACCCGTCGCCCCGGCGGCGATCCTCTCTCGGGCCATCGCCTTCAGCGACGTGGCGCTCGTGTAGGCCTCGAGGTGGCCAGGCTGGCCACAGGGGCACATCCGGGCCGTGGGCGACGGATCGACGAGGATGTGGCCGCACTCCGACCCGTGGCTGTGCGCTCCCTCGACGTTGACATCACCGATGATGATCCCGCCGCCGACGCCCGTGCCGAGCGTCAGCAACACGAGTGACGAGGCGCCCTTGGCCGAACCGACCCAATACTCGCCGTAGCCAGCGGCGTTGGCGTCGTTGGCGAACGTCACCTCGCGGCCAGAGTGTGCCGCCACACGGTCGCGCAGAGGAAAATCGTCCCAGCCAGGCAGGTTGCCCGCCCGCACGATCGTGCCCTTGGCGATGTCGAGGGGTCCGGGGGAGCCGAGGCCCACACGGGCGATGTCGGCCGTGGCGATGCCCGCAAGCGAGGCGAGCGTGTGCACGGAGCGGCCCAAACGGGCCGCGGCGTCCTCGGGGCCACGGGATACGTGCGTGGGCTCCGTGTGGAATGCGACCAGTCGGCCCGCGTCGTCAACGAGCGCTGCCTTGATGTTGGTGCCGCCGAGATCGACGCCGGCGTAAAGGGGCCGCGTCGCCTTGGCGAGCGGCAGCAGGACCCTGTCGTCGATCATCATTCGGGAAGTCGCGCCGTTTCCACGGTCGGCGTCGGACTGGTGCACGCCTTCATGAACTCGACGAGCGCGACCTTCTCCTCAGCCGTGAGGTTCAGCGGCTTGATCTTGTCGCTCAGGGTGGGGTTCGGGTGGCCGCCCTTGTCATACCACTCCACCACCTCCTCGAGCGTGGCCACCGAGCCGTCGTGCATGTAGGGGG
>JBBAVQ010000480.1:0-1264 GCA_040397625.1 Pirellulales bacterium
ATAATCGGGGACGGGAGCGGATAAAGCTTGGCGATGCTGTGATCCCTCCTGGAGGCGACGTCCGCGTCATCCTCCGCATGGCCTCAGCCGCCGTCGCGACCCGCCCAGGCCGCGAAGACGATGGCGTCGATCGCGCTTCACTTGATCGCTTCACTTGGCCGCGTCGATGAACACCTCGACCTGCTGGCCCACGAACAGCGGCGGCCGGCCGGCCGGATCAAACCCATAGATCACCTGCAGCACGCGGGTATCAACTCGTTCGGTATTGTTGCCCGTGAGCGACTTCTTCGGCACCACAAAAGGCTCCACCCGCACGAACTCCAGCGGATATTTTTCCTGCAGGTTGCCCCGGGGGACCGCCGTCGCCGCCAGTCCCTCGCGAAACCGCGGGATGTCGTACTCATCGATGTCCACGCGGACGTGAAGCATATCGGTGTTGCCCAGGACGATGAGCGGCTGGTTCGGGGGCGTGCCCACGAACTCCCCGGGCCGGACGTTCACCTGCAAAACGCGGCCGGTGACGAGGGCCCGCACCACGAGCCGGTCGATCTCGATCTCGAGCTTGCCGACCTCGGCCTCCGCCCGCTCGAGAGAGGCCCGTGACACATCGCGGTCGTATTGCCACGACCCGGCCTCGAGCAGGTCGAGGTCGGCCTGTGCCTTGGCGAGCTTCGCTTGCGCGCCGGCAAACGCCTCCCGCCGCTCGATCAACTCCTGCTCCGACGAGGCCTTGCGGGCGAAGGTCTCCTCCGTCCGCTTGAGCGCATCGGCCTCGCGCACGACGGCCGTCTTGGCGTCGGTGACCGCGGCGGCGAGCACCGGAATCTTCTCCTGTCGCGGCTCGGCTTCGAGCCTCACCAATTCGCTCTTAGCCTGCGCCGCCGACGCCTGCCGCACGGCGAGTTCGCCGCGGAGATCACGGTCGTCGAGCCTGAAGAGCGGCTTGCCGGCCTGCACCTCATCCCCTACCGTCACCAGCACCTCAACCACGACGCCGGGGGTGTCGGAGCCCACTGAGATGTTCTCCGTCTGCGCCTCGACGATGCCGGAGGCGGCGAGGGCATCGGCATACGGATTCTGTGCCGGGGCGATCGGCGGCGCAGGATTTCGGGTGACGGGCCGCGTGGACCAGACGAACCAGGCCGCAAACCCGAGCAACCCCAGCGATAGCAGCGGTAGGAACCACTGGGTGACGATGTCGCCCACCGTACGGGGACGATCGAGGCGCCGGGGCTGTTCAACGGTGACAGACATGCCGACAACT
>JBBAVQ010000481.1:0-1222 GCA_040397625.1 Pirellulales bacterium
AGCCGTACGCCTTACGGCGTTACGCTTCCTGTGGCGTTGTGCTGCTGCCGCGGGTTCAGGAAGCCCAATCGCGTGAGCGATGGGGGCCTGCCCGAAGCGGGGCGCAGCCGTACGCCTTACGGCGTTACGCTTCCTGAGACCGTATGCCTTACGGCTTTACGGGTTCTGACAACCTGTGTTCGTGCATGGTGCCGTGGAGCACGCCGCGGACCGGCGAGCCGTCGGCGGCGGTGATCTGCCACTCCAGCGCGTAGCACCACGTCGCCGCGAAGTCGGGTACGCGGAGCACAACCTGCCGGCCGTCGCTCGACACCTCCGCCGACGCCACGCTGCGGGTAGCCTCGTCGATGTGGTCGGAGCCGTAGTTCGCCGTCCGCTTGAGATTCCACGTCGTCACCTTCCAGGCGGCGGTGTTGGCCGCAGCCGCGAGGTCGAGCGGCTCGGGGAACGTGAGCGCGAGGCTACCCGGCTCGGCGTGGAGCCCCACGGGGATCAGGCACGGCCGCGACGTCCGCCGGACGCGGAAGAAGCCCCCTGGCTCCGTGCGGTTGCCCGCCCAGGCGAAGAGCCCGCAGGTGTAGAGGTGGCCGTCGGCCTCGTTGAATCGCCCACGCATGATGCCGGTCGGCAGGTCGGGCAGCGGCAGGGCGATCATGCCACCCTGCACGACTTCGCCGTCCGCCGCGTTGCCCGCCGGCTCGGTGAGGACGAGATGGATCCGCCCCTCGCCGTAGGAGAGTTCGAGCAGCCCGCCGACGATCGGCGTCCACGACGAACTCGTCACGCGAAGCAGTTCCGCGGGCGAGCGGTCGAAGGCGTTGGTGATCCAGAACGCTGGCGGCAGCATCGCGGCGTCGCTTGAGTCGGTGACGTCGTGGTAGCCAAACATGTTGCCGTAGAAGCCCCCGGGCCGGACGTGGTTGATCCGGTTCTTGGGATTCCAGTGGCCCTCCTGGTCGGTCACCCAGAACGTGCCGTCGGGTTCCACGCACACGCCGTTGGCCGCGCGGAAGCCCGTGGCCAGGATGTCGGTCGAGGAGCCGTCGCGGGCCACCTTGAGGAGCGTGCCATGGTGGGGCACGACGGCGGGCAGGGCGTGGCGGGCGCTCTTGGCGTAGTAGACGTTGCCGGCTGCGTCGGTCTCCAGCCCCATCGCAAACTCATGAAAATGCTCGGTCACCTGGTGGTCGTCGTTGAAGGTGTCGTAGCGGTCGGTGAGCCG
>JBBAVQ010000482.1:0-1217 GCA_040397625.1 Pirellulales bacterium
ACGGCCACGGTGTCGAGCGGCACGTGGAGCAATAACGGTAATCTCTCGGTCGGCTCCAGCGGCACCGGCACGCTTACGATGACAGGCGGCCTTGTGATCGTCAGCGGATCGCTCTCCAAAAATGCTGCCAGCACGATCAACCTCAACGCTGGAGGTACGCTGCAGATTGGCGTGGGCAGCACGGGCGGCGTCCTCCTCGGCGGTACGGGCAGCCTCGTCAACAACGGCACGCTCGTCTTTAACCGCAGTACCAATTTCGACTACAGGGGCGTGCTCAGCGGTTCGGGTGCCGTCACGAAGGAAGGCGGCGGCAGGCTGACGCTCGTGGGGAACAACTCCTACACGGGCAACACGACCATCAACGGCGGCGTGCTGCAAGTCGGCAACGGCAACACGACCGGATCTATCGCCGGAAACGTGGTCAACAACGCCACCCTCACTTTCAACCGTTCCAACGCCTTGACCTCCCCCGGCGATATCAGCGGGACGGGCTCTCTCGAGCAGGGGGGGAGGGGCACGTTGACGTTGACGGGTTCCAACTCCTACACGGGCGGCACGACGATCAGTAACGGCACGCTGGCTTTGGGAAGTGCAAACGCTGTCGGAACTTCCGGCACGATCCGTTTCATCGGCGGCACGCTGCAGTATTCGGCGAGTAACGCGACCGATTACTCCAGTCGGTTTAGCAATGACACGTTCCAGTTCTATGTCATCGACACCAATGGGCAGAACGTGACGTTGGCCTCGCCGCTTACAAGCATCGACGGCTCGCTCACCAAGTCGGGCGCCGGCACGCTGACACTTGCGGGTGCCAACTCCTACTCCAGAAACACCAACTCCTATGACGGCGGACTCACCAGGATCTCGGCCGGCACGCTCGCCCTCTCGGGCACCGGCAGCATCGGCACCGGCGGCCTGAACCTCGGCACCACCGGCAGCCCTGGCACGTTCGACCTCGCTGCCCTCACGGCGGGCACCTACTCGCTGCCGGCGACGGGCAACCTCGCCGGCGTGGGCTCGCTCTCGGGCAACGGCAAGTCGCTCGCCGTGCTCGGGGCGTTCACCCCCGGCAACAGCCCCGGCACGGTCACGCTCGGCTCTGGCTTCACGCTCGACCTCTCGCAGTCGGGGAGCAGCGTGTTTGAGATCACAAATCCGGCGTACACGGCCGGCACGTTCGACCTCGTGAGCGGCGACGGCAGTGCAGTGTTCGGCGG
>JBBAVQ010000483.1:0-1208 GCA_040397625.1 Pirellulales bacterium
TGCACGTGCTCCAGGCCGTGCTCGACACGCAGTTCTGGCTCTCCACGCACGTGGTCACGGTGACGCTCGGCTACGGCGCCACTTTTCTCGCGGGCCTGCTCGGCACCTGCTCGATCGTGCAGATGATTTGGGCGCGGCTCTCGGGCCATTCGCCCGCCCATGAGACCGACCGCGAGATTCAGGATCGCCTCCACCGCATGACGTACGGCGTCGTCTGCTTCGCGCTGTTTTTCAGCTTCATCGGCACGGTGCTCGGCGGCCTCTGGGCCGACGACTCCTGGGGCCGGTTCTGGGGCTGGGACCCGAAGGAAAACGGCGCGCTGATGATCGTGCTCTGGAACGCCGCCGTCCTCCACGCCCGCTGGGACCGCTGGATCGGGCCACGCGGGTTCGCACTCTTTACGATCGGCGGCAACATTGTCACCGCCTGGAGCTGGTTCGGCACCAACCAACTCGGCATCGGCCTGCACAGCTACGGCTTCACCAGCGGCGTGCTGCTCCTGCTCGCCGGCTACGTGGCCAGCCAGTTGGCCCTGATCGCCGCGGGCCTCGCGCTCACCGGCCCCGTCACGGCACCTGCCGCCAGCGGCCGCCGCTGAACCGCCGCACCGTGAGCGTGGCGGCATCGGCCTCGACGGCGATCGCCCCGGCCCGGCCGGTCTGCAGCACCTCGGCGCCGCCGGCCGCGGCGGCATAGGCCTCACGGACGAGCGGCCACGATCGTCCCTCGGCGCCGCTGACGAGCACGACGGCCGGCTGCGTGGCGGACGCCACGTCGGGTGGCAGGCTCGTGATGCTGCCGTGGTGCGGCGCGACGAGCACGTCGCAGCGGTCGGGATCGGCGGCGACGAAGCGATCGATCGCCCACCCCTCGAGATCGCCCGTCAGGAGCCAGCGGCGGCCGGCCGCTTCGAGGGCCATCACGAGGCTCGCCTCGTTGTCGGTGCGATCGACGGCGGCATCGCCACCCGGGCCTGCCGCGGGATGGAGCACCCGCACCCGGCACTGCGGATCGACGGCGAACGAATCGCCTGCCTGCACGATCCGCATGGGGATCCGACGTTCGCGAAAGGCCGCGACGAGTTCGCGGGCGGCCGGGGCGGCGCTCGCCAGCAGGGGCTCCGTGACCACCGCCTCGCGGACGACGAACCGGTCGAGCAGCTCGGGCACGGCGTTGAAGTGATCGACGTCGGCATGGGAGATCACGA
>JBBAVQ010000484.1:0-1196 GCA_040397625.1 Pirellulales bacterium
GTGAGCGTGAACGACTGGTCCGTGCTGCCGGTGGTGTTGGTGGCGGTGATGGTGAAACTGGTGACACCGCCCGTGCCCGCCGCAGGCGTGCCGCTGAGGACACCGGTCGAGGCGTTGAGCGTCAGTCCACTCGGCAGGGCACCTACCGTCACCGCATAGGTGATCAACGAGGGAACACCCGTCGCGGCGACGGTGAAGGTTCCCGACGTGCCGGCGGTGAAGGTGGTGCTCGCCGCGCTCGTGAACGCGGGCGACTCGTTCACCGTGAGCGTGAAGGGCTGATCCGTGCTGCCGGTGGTGTTGGTGGCCGTGATGGTGAAGCTGGTCACGCCGCCGGTTCCTGCCGCAGGCGTGCCGCTGAGCACGCCGGTGGTGGCGTCGAGTGTCAGCCCGCTGGGCAGCGTGCCCACCGTCACCGCGTAGGTGATCGCCGCTGGAAAGCCGATCGCGGCCACGGTGAAGGTTCCCGACGTGCCGGCGGTGAAGGTGGCGCTTGCCGCGCTCGTAAACGATGGGGCCTGGTTGACGGTGAGCGTGAAGACCTGAGAGGCAGTGCCCGAGGGGCTCGAGGCTGCGAGGGTGAACGGATAGAACCCCATGGCGGTGGTTGTGCCGCTCACCACGCCGGACGTGGCATCGAGTGTCAGGCCGGCAGGCAGGGAGCCGACCGTCACTTCGTAGCGGGCGCCCACGCCCTGAGCGCCGAGGTTGGCGAAGAAGGACTGGAGCTTCGTCGTGGTCAGCCCCGCACTGGCTGAGGAGCTGGCATACGCCGGGTCGCTCGTCTGGGCCGACTGCACGGTCAGGTAGCCCGTGCCGGCCGGAGCCCCAGTCCCGCCGCCCTCGGTGCTTCCCCACGTGGTGATCGATCCGTCGGCCTTGAGCGCCGCAAAGGCGCTGCCTGTGGCAAACACCTGCGTGAACCCGGTGCCAGTCGGCGCATCGGTGCCGCCGGTTGCGGTGCTGCCCCAGGCGGCGATCGACCCGTCGGCGTTCAGCGCCGCGAAGGCGCTGCCCGTCGAAACCACCTGGCGGTAGCCGCTGCTCGTCGGCGCGCCAGTGCCGCCGCCGGCGGTGTCACCCCAGGCGATGATCGAACCGTCCGACGTCATCGCCGCGAAGGCGGTGTTCGTGGCAAACACCTGCGTGTAGCCGGTGCCCGTGGCTGCGCTTATGCCACCGCTGGCGGTGTTGCC
>JBBAVQ010000485.1:0-1190 GCA_040397625.1 Pirellulales bacterium
AGCATCCGGCTCCAGACATACTGCATGCAGTCGGCGAACTGGACGAGCAGGATCAGAAAGAAGAGGAGCCGGAAGTTGCCGGTGCGGTCGGCGTCGGACGCGCCCTCGATCGGGATCTGCAGGAGCGCCGGGGCGAACGAGAGGCAGTAGACGCAGACCACGAGCCCCGCCTGGATCTTGGCCGTCCGCTCCAAAAACCGCTTGTAGTCGCCGGCGAACGCAACGCGGGCGAGCACGAAGAGCGTGGCGTAGACCGGCAGGAACACGCTGAACACGTCGTAGCGGTTGAGCCCCACGAGCACGTAGTGGAGCGGCGTGAACAGGAAGAACACCCAGAACAGAGCCCGGTGGTCGCCCTTTCGTGTGGGTGTGAGCGTGATGAACTCGCGGAGCGCCCAGAAGGAGACGAGGCCGAAGAGCACGACCGTGGCGGTGGTGCCGAGCCAGAAGGCGGCGGCGAGCACCGTGCAGAGGATCCACCAGCCGCGGAGGCGGTTGTTGAAGGTGCGGATCGCGGCCGGGTCGAGGCCGCGGTCGGGATGCCGCTTGAGGAACTGGCCCACGGCCGTGGCGGCCGTGAGCAGCGCGAGCACGCCGGCGACCAGCGCGATGGTACGGTTGTCGTTCATGCCCCGCTCACTCCTTCATCGCCATCACGGCGCGGCGGGCGCGGGCGAGGAAGTCGAGCTTCGCCTCGCCCCGCTCCAGCCACATTGGCGGGCCGAAGCTGATGCAGGAGAGCAGGGGGACCGGCAGGAACTCGCCGCGGGGCAGCACGCGGTTGAGGTTGTCGATGTGGACGGGGATCAGTTCGAGGTCGGGCCGCTTCTTCGCCAGGTAGTAGAGCCCGCTCTTGAACTCACCGATCTCGCCGGTGGCGCTGCGGCCTCCTTCGGGGAACACGATCAGCGAGTGCGTCGTGCCCGCCTCGCGGATCATCATGTCCACCGGGCTCTGGTGGACCTTGATGTCGGTGCGGTCGATGAGGATCGCGTCGAACACCTCCTCGGCCAGCCAGCGGCGGACGATCCCGCGCGACCAGTAGTCCTTCGCCGCCACCGGTCGCGTCAGTTCGCGGACCGCCTGCGGCAGCGACGACCAGACGATCAGGGCGTCGAGGTGGCTGGTGTGGTTGGCGAAGTAGACCCGCTGGCAGGTGTCGGGCTGGCTGGCGATCCAGCGGACGCTCG
>JBBAVQ010000486.1:0-1164 GCA_040397625.1 Pirellulales bacterium
CTGCCCCGTTCCCCCGCGCGGAACGACCGGGCGAACTGGTAGATCGGCCCCGCATCCCGGGCGAGCAGCCGCTTCATCAGAGCCTCGGGGCTCGCCTGCAGGAACCGTGGCCGGTCGTCACCGTCGAGGAAGACCGGGATCGGGTCGATGTGGGCTTCAGGCAAGACCTCTCGCGAGAGCACCGGCGTATCGACCTCGACGAACCCCCGTCGCTCGAAGACGTCGCGCAGGCCGCGGCGGATCCGGGCGCGGAGTTCGAGGATCGGTCGGACGCTCATTGCGGATCGCCGAGTCACGCCCGGGCGGCGGCCTTCGCGTTCGCGAGCCGCGCCGGCGTCTCGCGGTAGACCAGCACCGGGCACGGCGCCCGGCGAACGACCACTTCGGCGACGCTTCCCATCAGGAGCCGCGTCACGCCGGTCCGGCCGTGGGTGCCCAGCACGATCATCTCGGCCCCCTCGTCTTCGGCGATCCGCACGATCTCCCCGGCGGGATCCCCCATCGTGAGCCGGTGCGTGAAGGGCACGGCAACGTCTTTTGGCGTGACGTCCTCGAGCATCGCGAGAATCCTCGCGGAGTCGGGCTCGGGCAGGCCGTAGTAGAGTTCGCCCCCTCCGTACGCGAGCGGCGGCTCCTCGACGTGCACGATGAGCAGCGACGCTCCTGACGACTTCGCGAGCGCGGCGGCGTGCTCGAGTGCCGCGTCGCTGGCGGTGGAAAAGTCGGTGGGAAACACGATCGTCTTGGCCATGATGAACTCTCCCGTTCACGGGGTCAGGTCATACCCCTGCAGTGTACCGCTGCGACTCACCACGTTTCCTCGAGGCAACGTCGGCGGCCGGAAAACCCCCTTGGTCACTTGGGCGCCGCTCGGGGCTGCCCATGCCCATCGCCGGACGCTCACTGCGACCTCAGGAAGCCCAATCGCGTAAGCGATGGGGGCATGCTGTCACCGCCGCACCGCTCGGGGCTGCCCATGCCCGTCGCCGGACGCTCGCTGCGACCTCAGGAAGCCCAATCGCGTAAGCGATGGGGGCATGCTGTCACCGCCGCACCGCTCGGGGCTGCCCATGCCCATCGCCGGACGCTCGCTGCGGGCTCCGGCCCTTCGCTCGCTGCACGCCGGCTGCGCTTCGCCATCCTGGCTTCGCTTGCCGCCGAGCC
>JBBAVQ010000487.1:0-1150 GCA_040397625.1 Pirellulales bacterium
TGACGCCGAGCTGCTTGATCTGCGTCAGCTCCTCGTCGCTCCAGGAAATGTCGGGTACCGAGGGGTTGCCGACGATGCCGACGAACAGGCGGTATCCACCGGGGCCGGCAGGCTGCCCGGAGTCGGCCGGTGGCTCGGTCGCGTGGATCGCTGGCCCGAGGCATGCGGCCATGGTGAGCAGCAGCGAGGTGACGGCGGATGCGATCGGCCGCGTACGGCAGGCTGCGATCTCGGCGGCGGGGTGGCGTGGCATGCGTGGCATGGGTGTCTTTCGGCTGAGTCTCAGGAGTTGATGAGTCCCGTGCGTCGGGCGACGGCGACGGCCTCGAGCTTCGAGTGGGCGCCGAGCTTCTCGATCACCCGCTGCACGTGGGCGCGGGCGGTATTGCGGGCAATGTGAAGTCGCTGGCCGATGGCCGCCGTACTCGTGCCGCCTGCGAGGAGATAGAGCACCTCGCGCTCGCGGACCGTGAGTCGCAGCGACCGTCCCGGTGCGGCGACGTTGCTCGTCGCATGGGCCGCGGCCGAGGCGGCGTCGCTGCGGGCGGCGAGCAGCGCCACCGCCAGGCTCTCAGCCGATCCGTTCTTCGCAACCAGGCCGTCGCACCCCGACGTGACAGCGGTCTCCCTGGTCTCAGGGGTCGCGTTTTCGGCCAGGAGCAGGATTGTGGTCTTGGGGAGTCCCGCACGGATCGCTGCCACCATCGAGGCCAAGGAACCATTGCCGGACTGCTGGTCCACGACCGTCACATCCGGAGCGAGTGCGAGGACCTGGTCCACGGGGCAGGAGTCGTGGCCTCCCATGAACGTCGTCTCGATGCCCCGCTCGCTGGACAGCCAGTGGGCCAGCGGCTGGAAAAACATCGGCTGCTCGCCGATCAGGGCGGCCCGAACCCGACCACGCACCACATCCATACTGGGAGTTCCTCACGCTTGCCGACGGGCCGGTTGCCCGCGACACCTCTCGGGTAACGGTAGCAGCGGTTTTTGGGGGGTGTTAGGATTCCATCGATGACCACTAGCACAGAATTGAAATCCGGGACCTCCCGGCACGTGCCGCATCCGCCGCTGTCGTGGAAGTCGTACCACCAAGCTGTGCGGCGAATCGTGGCCAAGTGGAACCCCAACCACGGCAACTACGGCGTGCACG
>JBBAVQ010000488.1:0-1146 GCA_040397625.1 Pirellulales bacterium
TACGGCGGCGAGGCCGACGAGGCGATCCCGCCGGCGGTGTCGCGGATGGTGGCCGATGTCAGCCGGCTGCTGGGCAGCACGCAGGTGGAGTTCATCTCGGCGGGCGAACGGGCCGACCACCGTGCCTCCTACGTGTCGGCGACGCTCCAGGTGAAGCCCTGGTTCGACAGTTTCGTGAAGCCCTGAGCGGCTGATCGAGGGCACAGGATACGCGGTACTCGGCTGTACGAGCGTCCGACCCCCGGCGTTCGCCATGGCTCCCGCCGGTCGTGCAAACACTACCGGCAGACTCACGAGGAAGTCTCATGCCGAAGAAGAAAGCCCGCCGTCGAAAGCACAAGTCAGCCCACCAAGAAGCCGTCTATATCTGCGACTCGTGCGGCGAAGAGATCGTCGTGCCAGTCGATATTTCAGCCGGGGCGCACCAAGACTACGTCGAAGATTGCCCAGTGTGCTGCCACCCGATGACGCTGCACGTCGATATAGATCCAGACGGCGAGGCCCATGTCGAGGGTGAGCATGAGTAGCCCGCCAGATGGTGCTCAGCCGGCCAACGAGCTGCGGCGGTTTTCCCGACCAGAGAGAGGAAGCGCGTCGGCGGTTACGGCTCTCAGGATTTTACGCGCCAAGTTTGCCGCCCCAACGATCCGGCCTTCGGTGTAGTCATCAAGCCCATAGCCTTGGCGAGTCTCACGCTCCCGCTGAGACTGAATAGCCTCGCGGCATAGGGCGGATATCTCGGCCAACCGCTCGGCTTCTCGATTGTGACGGGGCATGGCTGGTGGTGGATGGAGGAGAGCAGGGGGACGGAACACACTCGAATAGTAGGCCATCGCTGAGAACCGACGAGGGCCATGAACGGCATGGGCGGGGACGAATCCGCCGCGAGTGCCCGAGAGGCACGCCATCGCCGCAGGAGGCGTACGCGGTACGCTGGAGTCATGTGAGTCGCTGTCCCCATCGCTCACGCGATCGGGCTTCCTGATCCGGGAAGCGGAACCGCGTGAGCGGTACGGCTGAATCTCGCTTGGGCCAGGGCTGGGACGATGCGCCAGGATCACGTGCGACGCGTATGTGACCGGCTGTCGCCGCCGATTCGTCCCAGCCCGCGCCCGATTCGTCCCAGCCCGCGCCCGATTCGTCCCA
>JBBAVQ010000489.1:0-1141 GCA_040397625.1 Pirellulales bacterium
ACGGCGCAGGGCTCTCCGGTGGCGAGAAGCAACGGCTCTCGATCGCCCGCACACTCCTCTACGACCCGCGGATCCTCGTGCTCGACGAGGCCACGAGCAACATAGACGCGGAAGCGGAAAAGGCGATCCAGGAGGCGCTCGCCGTGCTCGTCCGCGGGCGGACGACGATCGCGATCGCCCACCGACTCTCCACGCTCCGCAACGCCGATCGGATCCTGGCCTTCGACCGCGGCCGCCTGGTGGAGCAGGGAACACACGCCGAACTGCTCGCCGCCGACGGGGTCTACGCCCGCCTCGTGCGGATCCAGACGCAGGTCACGAAGCAGCCGACGATCGACACGCTACTCGCCGAGCAGAAGTCGGAGTCGACCTCGGAAGACGCGCCGCCCGAGCCAACCTCTGCCACGGCCGCGAGCATCGCCTGGCTCGAGCCCGCCCGGCACCATTTCACGGTCGGCGCCCAGGAGCGGATCGAGATGGAGTCATCTGAGGCGGCCACGGCCTCTGGCATCTTCATCATCCGCACGTTTCCGGCCACGCATCCGGACGAGTATCTCTCCGTCCGCGGATGGGACGAGCACGGCGACGAGGTGGAACTGGGCATGATCCGTCGGCTCACCGATTGGCCGGATGCCGATCAGGAGGTGATCCGCACCGCGCTGCAACGGCGCTCGCTGATCCGCGAGGTTCGCCGGGTGCACGACGTGCGGCTGGTGCACGGCTACCTCGACTTCGACGTCGAGAGCGACGTTGGCCGCCGGCAGTTCACGGCCCGATGGACGCAGGGCCAGGCCTTCGACTTCGGCACCGGCGGCAAGATGCTCGTCGACACCGACGAGAACCGCTGGGTCGTGCCCCGGATCGACGACCTACCAGCGGCTGACCGGGAGCGGTTTCTGCAGTACGTCTACTGGTGAGGGAGCACGTCCGTTTGGCGGAAAAGACGCCCCCCGACCGTTCCGGCGCAGCGGTTTTTGCGGGTGCGTTGCGAACCGCTCCTACAGCATTTACAAAAACTGTCCTTCCACGCGATCCGGGGAATGGTTCAACACCCATCCGCGATCCGAGGCTGCCGCCCGGCGGGGCGGGACAATGACCGAACTTCGGTGGTTTTTTCTTACACGGTTCCCTTCCTTCTGGA
>JBBAVQ010000490.1:0-1126 GCA_040397625.1 Pirellulales bacterium
TGAAGGGAAAGATCGGGTTTCCGGCCGCATCGATCGGCAGGAAGTAGGCGTAGGTGCCGTTGGGAAACTCGGGTGTCTTGGACCAGCGGCCGCAGAACTGGTCGAGGTCGCCCGAGCCGGGCACGTAGGCATAGTCTTCGCCGTAGCGTCCCAGCGGATAGCTGGTGCTCACCGCGGGGCCGGCATAGAGCGACTGCTGCTGCGTCGTCATCGTGTAGGTGCCGTCGGGAGCGGTGTTGGCCGCTCCGGCGCCGAGCTTGTTGCCGGCGAGCCGGGCCGCCCAGCCGGGGAGCGTGGTGCGGTCGGTGATCGACCGGAGCTCGTAGCTCGACTGCATCCGCTTCACGTCGCTCGTCGGATCGAGCGGGCTCGAATAGCCGTAGGGCCCGTAGATCGGATAGCCGTCGAACATCCAGCCGATGATCGGCGAGTGCTGCAGGTTGGTGGTGCGCTCGCGAAAGTCGCCGTCGGCCCCCTCGCCCTGGTGCAGCAGGTAGATGGCCGGGTCATACGGGAAATAGTCGGTGGTGCCGATGTAATCGACGTTGTCGTTGAGTTGAGCGCGGAGGGCGACGGGATTGGTGTGGTAGTGGTATTGCCCATTGCCCGGCTGATGGCCATTGCCCGCGTCGAACGTGACCGACTCCACGGCCTCGGCCATGCGGTTGAAGAGGCCGTCGCCCGTCATGCCCACCTCGGTGCCCGAGGCGTGGCTGTAGGAGAAGGCGTCGCCGGCGTTGTAGATCACCACCCCGTTCACGGCGAGCGCCACGGCCCCGCCCCCGAGCACGCCGTGGGTTGACTGGGGGTAGGTGGTGTTGAGCGTGATCTTGTAGATCGCGTTCTGGTCCCTGGGCAGGTTCATGAACGGCTGCGTCTGGGCGGCGTTGCCCCACCACGCACCCATCACGTAGCTGGCGAGGTCGGGCGTGTTGATGTAGACCGAGTCGGTGGTCGTGGAGCAACTGATCTTTTGGACGTCGCCGAGCACGGGCGTGGTCTGCCCGTTCCAGGTGGTGGTCGGGCCGACCGTCGAACCACCCGGCTGGCCGATGATCGCCTGCGCAAACTCCCCCTGCCCCGACACAAACCAGGAGTTGAGCAGGGCGGATGAGACGGCGAGCAT
>JBBAVQ010000491.1:0-1125 GCA_040397625.1 Pirellulales bacterium
GGCCACACCGGCGGCACGCTCGACAAGCTCGAGAGCATCCCGGGCTTCCGCATCGATCTCGATCTCGCCGCCTACCGCCGCGTGGCCCGCGAGTGCGGAATGGTGCTCATCGGTCAGACGGCGGAGATCGCCCCGGCCGACCGCGTGCTCTACGCCCTCCGCGACGCGACGGCCACGGTCGAGAGCATTCCGCTGATCACCGCCTCGATCCTCTCGAAGAAGTTGGCCGAGGGGATCGACGCACTGGTGCTCGACGTGAAGACCGGTGATGGGGCCTTCATGGCGAAGCGGGAGGATGCCCGGGCTCTTGCCGAGAGCATGACGCGGATCGGCCGCGAACTTGGCAAGCCGGTGCAGGCCCTGATCACGAGCATGGACGCGCCGCTTGGCAGGGCCGTGGGCAATGCCCTGGAAGTCTGGGAGAGCGTCGAGTGCCTGAAGGGCCGCGGCCCCGACGACCTCATGGACGTCTCGCTGGAACTGGCCGCCGAGATGCTGCTGCTCGGCGGCGTGGCGGCGACCCGCGACGAGGCGCTGGTGAAGTGCCGGCGGTCGATCGCCGACGGCTCGGCGCTCGAGCGGTTTCGCAAGGTGGTGGCGGCCCAGGGGGGAGATCCCAGGGTGTGCGACGATCCGCAGGGGGTGCTGCCGAAGGCGGCCAGCATCGAGCCCTTCCGCGCCGCCCGGTCGGGCTTCATCACCGGCATCCGAGCCTGGCCTGTCGGGCAGGCGTCGATGCTCCTGGGCGCGGGCCGGGCTCGCGCCGATTCAAAGATCGATCCGGCTGCCGGCATCGTGTTTTCGAAGACGGTCGGCGACGAGGTCCGCGAGGGCGACGTGATCGCCGAGGTGCACGTCAATCCGACCTTCGCCGCCGCGATCCCCGAGGCGCTGTCGATGCTCGCCGCCGCGACCACGATTGCCGACGCTCCGCCGCCGAAGCGGTCGCTGATTCTCGAACGGCTCTGATCCCTTTTCCCTGGCACGAGGCATCACCATGGGCGATCTCGACCGGTTCCGCGGACTCCTGGGCGTGGCTGCCATTCTCGGCGTCGCCTGGCTCTTCTCGGAGAACCGCCGCAAGATCTCGCCGCGGATGGTGATCGGCGGGCTGGCGATGCAGGT
>JBBAVQ010000492.1:0-1117 GCA_040397625.1 Pirellulales bacterium
CGTCGTGGACGGCCGGCTGCTGACCGGCGACAACTCAGCCGGTGGCGAGTTCTGGCTGCTGCGAAACAAGGTGCGGAACGACTGCTTCGCCGAGGAAGGCGCCAGCATCCGGGCGGTGCAGGCGGCCTATGCCGAGGCCGCTGGCGTTGCCGCGGACGGTCTCTCCCCCAAACAGATCTGCGACATCGCGACGGGCACGGCGGCGGGCGATCAGCAGGCCGCGCGACGGGCGTTCGAGACGCTCGGCGAGGTGGTCGGCGACGTGCTCGCAAACGTGCTGACGCTGATCGACGGCGTAGCGGTCATCGGCGGAGGGCTGGCCAATGCGGCCCCGCTGTTCCTCCCCCGTGTGATGGCCGAGCTCAACGGCACGATCGCCAGCTACGGCGGCGGAACGACCAGCCGGCTGGTCCAGGAAGCCTATGACCTGGGAATGCCAGCGCAGCGGCAGGATTTTCTGCGCGGCGAGGGCAGCGTGATCGCGGTGCCCCACTCGAGCCGCACCGTGGTCGCTGACCCGCGGAAACGGGTCGGCGTCGGCATCTCAAAGCTCGGTGCCAACCACGCGGTGGCCGTCGGGGCCTACGCGTTCGCCCTCAACCGTCTCTGACACCCGTTTCGATTCCATCGCCAAAGGCCTCACCGTCATGAACCGCATCCGACTCGCTGCCTGCCTCCTGGCCGCACTGGCGATATCCGTGGCTCCTCAAGCCATCGCGGAAGACTTCACCCGCCAGGTCGATCCCTTCATCGGTTCCGGCGGACACGGCCACGTGTTCGTCGGCGCCAGCGTTCCCTTCGGCGCCATGCAGGTGGGACCGGCGAACTTCCACCAAGGCTGGGACTGGTGCTCGGGCTACCACTACTCCGACGACGTCCTGGCGGGGTTCACGCATCTGCACCTCGGCGGCACGGGCATCTCCGACCTGGGTGACATCCTCGTCATGCCGTATACCGGCGAGCTGGCCACCAGCCCCGGCTCGCGCAAGGATCCCGGTGCCGGGTATGCGAGTCGCTATGCCCACGACCAGGAACAGGCCCGGCCCGGCTTCTATTCGGTCGTGCTGCTCGACCACGACGTGCACGTCGAGCTCACCGCCACGGAGCGGGTCGGCCT
>JBBAVQ010000493.1:0-1097 GCA_040397625.1 Pirellulales bacterium
CCTACATCGGCCCGTTCTATCCCTACCCGCAGGTGCCGCTCGGCTGGCGGCGGGTTTCGCTCGAGTGGGATGACGGCTGGTGGTGGCTCGACTTCGACGAGCGTCACATGCACAGCCACCACCACTAGTCGGTGGGGCTGAGCGATCACGATCAAACGTCCGCTCCCCCGGGGCTTCCCGGGGGAGCGGTGTCGTTTTCCGGGGGTGGCCGCCCACGTCGCCAGGGTTTCCGAATCCCTCGCAACCGGAAAAATCCGCAAGTTCCCCGCCCGCAGCGTCGATACATCCGTCAAGACCCGTCGTCTCATCGAGTCGCCGCCAGGAGTGCCGTCCATGACCTCTCGCACACGCTTCCTCATGACGGCCCTGATTCTGGCCATCGGCGGTTCGACGCAGAGCGGCTGCTTCTGGCTCACCGCCCAGGGCCCCAACATCGGCCCGCTGGCGATTCCGATCCCGGTGCCGGTCGGCATCCAGAAGCAGAAGGAAGACCAGTTCTGGAACTACGAGCGATACGAGCGGGCGCCCGTGCTTGGCCCGCTGCAGCCCGGCGGCCCCTGCGAGGCGCTCGATGAGCCGAGCGACGACGAGGTGATGCGGGCCCTCGAGAAGGCCCGCCCCGTCCAGGGCAACTGGCCGTTCCTCTACGAGATCCAGCGGAACCACGTCCGCATCTCGAAGTGCAAGATCGCCGACTACGTCGATCCGCCGCGGCACATGCCGCTCGTGGGACCGGTCCAGCTGCACCACGCCCACTACAAGTGCACGGTCTACTTCCAGGAAGTGACCCGCGTCGGCTGGCCGGTGCCGCACACGCTCGTGGACGAAGACTGCCAGGAAGTGCTCTACATCGACCACGACCACCTGCACATGGTGGGCGACGTCGACACGGGCTGCGACGCGAACTTCTAGTCGCAGCGGCCGTACGCCTTACGGCGTTACGCTTCCTGCGGCCTTACCGTACGCCTTACGGCGTTACGCTTCCTGCGGCCTTGCCGTACGCCTTACGGCGTTACGCTTCCTGCGGACGGCGTGAGGCTTCCTGGGGTGGCCTTCCTCTCCTCAAAACCGCGTCGATGGTGCATAACAGGCCGGGA
>JBBAVQ010000494.1:0-1096 GCA_040397625.1 Pirellulales bacterium
GGCAACGCCGGATGGGCGACCGGCGGACATCCACCCGCGGGGAAAAAGGTGACAGGTGAAAGAAAAAGGTGACAGCCACCAAATCTGGGTAAGTTGACGCCGCGTGCCCATATGATATACATGCGTTCATGCCTCGCATGCATCGCGTTTCGCCGGGCGGTGTGCCGTTTCACGTCCTGAACAGGGCGGTCGGCCGGCGGACGGTCTTCGAATCCGCCGCCGATTACGAGGGCTTCATCGAGACGGTCGCCGAGACGCTCCGGATCCGACGCATGCGGATCTGCGGCTATTGCGTGATGCCCAACCACTGGCACATGGTGCTCTGGCCGGAGCACGACGGCGACCTGTCTGCTTTCCTCCAGCACCTCACGAACCTGCACGTGAAGCGGTGGAAGCGTGCGCACAACGAGATCGGCCTCGGCCACCTCTACCAGGGCCGCTTCAAGTCGTTTCCGATCCAGACGACGGACTACTTCCATGCCGTCGTCCGCTATGTAGAACGCAACCCGCTGCGGGCCAATCTCGTCTCCCGCGCGGAAGCATGGCCGTGGTCGAGCCTGGGGCAGGGCTCGGCGGCCTACCCGATTCCACTCTCCGCTTGGCCGGTGCCCGGCCCAGCCGACCAGCATCGGGATCTATGGATCGAGCACGTGAACCGGCCGCAGACCGAAGGCGAGTTGGCCGGCGTTCGGGCGAGCGTGAATCGGGGCAGGCCCTATGGCGACGATGCCTGGGTGACACAGACGTCCAAACGGCTCGACCTCGGGTCAACCATGCGGCCGCGCGGTCGGCCCAGGGCCGGCGAAGGTGCCACGCACGGCTCTTGAACGCCAGCATCTTGCCCAGATTTGGTGGCTGTCACCTTTATCCGCATCAGGCCGACCCCGCTGGCATCAGAGGATGCCGCCGTGGGTCCGCCAGGGCGTCATGTGCGACGGCTGGTCGAGGAACCAGATCCGCTCCCACTCGTCGGTGATCGCCCGGAGGTCTTCCGACGTGTAGATCAGCTGCTGGGCGCGGCGCACGGGGTCGCCGGAATAGATCGGGATGAGGCAGCCCGTGTTCGTCGCCAGCAGCGCCGCGGCACACACCAGCC
>JBBAVQ010000495.1:0-1084 GCA_040397625.1 Pirellulales bacterium
GGGCACGGGCAGCCCCGAGCCGCCGCGGGAAAACACAGGTTGAAAACCTGTGCTACGAAGAAGGAACAGGGCCGTAGTAGAATCCGCGGCATGACGAAACGGCTTTGGATCGAGACGGTCGGCTGCCAGATGAACGTGCTCGACAGCGAGCTCGTGGTGGCCGCGCTCCGCCGGCAGGGCTGGGAGATGGCCCCGGCTGCCGATGCGGCCGACGCGGTCTTCTACAACACCTGCTCGGTTCGCCAGCACGCCGAAGACAAGATCTATTCGGCGCTCGGCCGGATCCGGAGCGTGAAGGCCAAGCGGCCCGACGTGGTCGTGGGCGTGCTCGGCTGCATGGCCCAGAAGGATCAGGAGCTGATCCGCAAGCGGGCGCCCTGGGTCGATCTCGTGGTCGGCCCGGGGCAGCTGCACCAGGTGCCTTCCCTCGTGGACGACGTGCTCGCTGGCGGCGGCCCGCGGATCGAGGTGAGCCTCGACCGCAAGGCGGGCAGCCGCGACGCGATTGCGCGGAGTTTCGAGAGCTACGATCCCGACCGTGATCCCTCGATGCGGCCCACGCCGTTTCAGGCATTCATCCGCACCCAGACCGGCTGCGACAAGTTTTGTGCGTTTTGCGTGGTGCCGCACGTTCGCGGCCCGGAGCAGGCCCGCTCGCCCGACACGATCGTGGCCGAGGCGAGAAAGCTCGTGGCTGAGGGCTGTCGCGAGATCACGCTCATCGGTCAGACGGTCAACAGCTACAAGTGGTCCGACGGCGGTCGAACCACGCGGCTCGCCGACCTACTCGTGCTTCTCGACGCGATCGACGGCCTCGACCGGATCAAGTTTGTCACCAACTATCCTCGCGACATGACCGATGACCTGATCGCGGCGGTCCGCGATCTGCCGAAGGTCTGCCACTACCTGCACGTGCCCGCCCAGCACGGCTCCGACGATGTGCTCACCCGGATGAAGCGGGGCTACACGATTGGGGAGTACATGGAGATGCATGGCCGGATCCGCGCGGCGATCCCCCACGCGGCCGTGACGAGCGACTTCATCGTGGGGTTTTGCGGCGAGACCGACGCCGAGTTTCAGACCA
>JBBAVQ010000496.1:0-1080 GCA_040397625.1 Pirellulales bacterium
GCGTCCCGGCCAGTGTCGGCACGCAGACGAGAATCTCCGCGAGCCAAGACGGGTACGTCAATCAAGGCAGCCCGACCACGTCGTTCAACGGCAGCGAACTTCGCGTCCGCAACAGCGGCACCGCCGCGGCGGGCCGCGACGTCACCTACCTCAAATTCCCCGTATCGGACATCGACCCGAACACGCTGACGCACGCGCTGCTCGGGATCTACGCCAGCGATCCGGGAGCGACGAGCGGAACGTCGGCCGGCATCATCGCCCACGTCTATGGCGTCACGGACAACGCCTGGAGCGCGGGGAGCATCACCTGGAACGACGCTCCGAACCTGGGAAACCCCGCCGCCACGATCTCGACCATCGACAACAACTACGTCGATGGCATCGGGGTATCGGCCGAGATCGTCGGGCAGTTCGCAGCCACGGGAACCGAGCAACTGCTCCAGGTCGATGTCACGCGATGGATCACCGAGCGACTCGCGGCGGGGGCGAGCAACGTCACGTTCCTGATCGCCCGGCAGATTCGGTACGACGGCGACGTCGACGCCTCACAGTCGCTCTCGATCCGCAGCACGGAATACGCGTCGGGGACCTATGCCCCGACCCTGACGATCGCCGCCGTACCCGAGCCATAGGCCATCGGCCTCGTCGGCGTGACCGGCGCTGCAGTCCTGTGCATGGTCGGGCCGCGTGCCCGACGCCGCTCGCCATCTCCGTGGCGGCCTGCGGTCACTTCGCGCCGAACTTGTAGGCCGCGTTCTTGGGGTCGAAGTCGGCGTCGGTGAAGCCGTTGTTGATCTTCACGTTCATGTAGGTGTACTCCTCCATGAGCACCGGCTGCCCGCCCGTCTCCTGCGGCCAGTCGTAGGCCTCATAGCGAATCGGGATCAGATACTCGTCGTCGATGAACACCCTGGCGAGGTGGAAGCGGAAGTTGCGCCGCGGCACGGGGTGCACCACCTGCACGCAGGTGCAGACGCGGCCGTTGACCTTGGCGTTGGGAAAAAAGTTGACCTCGCACTCGCCGAACTGCTTGTCGTGCTCGGCCACCTCGACGAGCCGCTTGGCGAGATTCTCGACGCC
>JBBAVQ010000497.1:0-1076 GCA_040397625.1 Pirellulales bacterium
CCCCGATCGCCTTCGCCTCGCTCAGCGACTCCTGCGAAATCGCGTCTATCACCTGCTGACAGGCCTCGTCGAGGCGGATGGCAAGCCGGTCGATGCGGCCGGTGAAGAACGAGTGGAGCACCATCGCGGGAATCGCCACCAGCAGCCCCATGGCGGTCGTGATCAGCGCCTCGCCGAAACCCCGCGCGAGCAGGTCGGGCCGCCCCATCGCGCCGGCGGTGGCGACGTCGTTAAAGGAGCGGATCAGGCCAAACACGGTGCCGAGCAAACCGAGCATGGGGCCGATGGTGGCCACGCCATTGAACACACGGCGGTAGCGGCGAAGGTGGTTGAGTTCCCGCTCGCAGGCGTCGATCGCGGCCTGCTCGATCTCGACGGCGGGCCGGCCCCAGCGGCGGACGGCGGCAGCAAACACGCGGGCCGCGGGGCTGCCATTCTCCTCGCAGGCATCAAGCGCGGGACCGCGGCCAAGCGAGCCCGACTCCACCTGTGAGACGAACCGGGAGACGAAGATCTTCGGCACCACACGGGAGGTTCGCAGGCTCACGGCCCGCTCGATGCCAAACACCGCGAGCAGAAACGAGCAGCCGAGCAGCGGGATCATGAGGATCCCGCCGTCGCGGATCGTGGCGAGCAGGTTTCCCGTGGGGATCAGGCCGTCGCTGGGCGGCTCGACGGCCGCGTCTTCGCCGTCGGCGGCGGGCGGTTGCGAGGCGACGCGGAGGGGTTCGCGGGCCGGTTCGGAAGCGCCCGCCCAGGCTCGCGGCGGCTGCGCGGTGGCGATGAGCGGCGCGGACGCGATCGCGACGCACGCGAGGGCAGCGACGAGTGGCCGAGCAGCGCGTGGCGAAATCGGCATCATGCCGGTGTGGCCGAGGGGACGAGGCCAGGCCCCACTCCATCGAGGCCACCAGCAGCATTCATCGACACGTTCGGCCGCGGCCCGCCGATGCTGTGGTCGGCCAGCATCCAGCCGTCACGATCCGCACGACCGGCACCGTGACACGCTGCGACCCGCGTGGCCCCCATCGCTTACGCGATTGGGCTTCCTGAGGCCGCAGGAAGCGTAACGCCGT
>JBBAVQ010000498.1:0-1072 GCA_040397625.1 Pirellulales bacterium
TTGCTGGGATCCATGCACCAACACCGAGGGCGGCAAACATGTAGCCGAGCTGCGACAACGTGGAGAAGGCGAGCACGCGCTTGATGTCGGTTTGCGTGAAGGCAATCGACGCGGCGAAGATCGCGGTGAAGATGCCGATTGCGGCAACGATGAGCATTGCGTCGTGGCTCGCGGCGAAGAGTGGGCTCATGCGGGCGACGAGGTAGACGCCCGCGTTCACCATGGTTGCGGCGTGAATGAGTGCGCTAACGGGGGTTGGTCCCTCCATGGCGTCCGGAAGCCAGACGTGCAGTGGGAACTGCGCCGACTTGCCGACCGCGCCACAGAAGATGAGCAGGGCGATCACGGTGGCGGCAGGGCCAACGAGCGCGCCGGCCTCAACGCCGGCGAGCACCGTGTGAATGTCGAGTGAGCCGAAGACCACCACGAGGCCCATCAGGCCGAGGGCGAAGCCCACGTCACCGACGCGGTTCGTAATGAAGGCCTTCTTGGCGGCGAGACCTGGCGCGGTCTTCGTGTACCAGAAGCCGATCAGCAGGTAGGAGGAGAGGCCAACGAGCTCCCAGGCGGCGAAGACCACGAGGAGGTTGTCGGCGAGAACGAGGAGGAGCATCGAGAACATGAAGAGGTTCAGGTAGGCGAAGAAGCGCCAGTAACTGTCGTCATGGCTCATGTAGCCGACGCTATAGAGGTGCACCAGGGCGCCTACCGTGGTCACCACCAGCAGAAGGGCACCCGTGAGGGCGTCCACGTGCAGGCCGAGCCCGAAGCTGAGGTCGCCCGAAGCAATCCAGGTGAAGAGCGGCATCGATGCCCCCGCCTCGCCGAGACCCCCGGTGAGGGCTGGGATCGCCAGGCTCATTGCCAGCGCCCAGGTGGCGATGATCGCGCCGAGCGGCACCAGGTGGGCCATCTTGCCGAGGCGGCGGCCGACGGCGGCCGTGAAGGCGAAGCCCGCGAGGGGGAGGAGCAACAGGAGCGGGGCGTACCCCGGAAGGGTGCCGACTTCGACCACGGTCTCTGCAGTGATCATCGGTTACTGCCTCATCGTGTCGTACTCGTCGACCAGCGG
>JBBAVQ010000499.1:0-1050 GCA_040397625.1 Pirellulales bacterium
ACGAACTCCGGGTCGAGCTCGCGGAGCAGGTCGTCGCGGCTGTCGGGGGCCATCCACTCGATGAGGCCGCCGAGGTGCTGGCGGTCGGAGGCCTTCATCAGGGCCACCTGCCGCGGCATCGGGTAGTAGGGGAAGATCTCCGACTGCCGCTCCACCGGAACGGCGTCGAGCATCCGCCAGATCTCGCCGTCCTCGAGGCCCTCGGTGAATTCGGCCACCGTCGCCGGATGCAGTTCCTCCGCCACCTCGCGGAGGCCTGCGGTGTCGCCCTCAGCGAGCATCACCCGGAGTTCCGGGATCAGAATGGGGTTGGCGGTGGGCATGGCGGGAGGCCCGGGCCATGGGGAGGGAAGGGGCCTATACTGCGGCGTAGTCCCGTTATCGACCAAGTATGCCATCGGAATGAGCCGACGCGAGCAGCGGATTCTCGACGTGGTCACGGCCCGCATCGCCATGGTGGCCGCGGTGTTGTGCATCGCCGCCACCGCAGGTGCCGCTGCGATCGACCCGCCATCCGGACGGTCCCGGGGGCTCGATCTTCTGCTCTCGAAGGCCTACCTGCCCGCCGACTTCGATCAGGAGGTGTTTGACGACCTCTGGAAGGTGTGGGAGGAGCCGCTGCGGTCGCAGGCCGAGCAGGCCCCCGTTGAGGAGCGCCGGCGGATGGCAATGGAGCGGTATGGCCTCACGCCGCACCCCGAGGATCCGTCGCGGAGCATGCAATACGTGGTCGATGCGGAGGGCCGTTGGGTGATGAGCTGCCTCGCCTGCCACCAAGGGCAGGTCGGCGGGACGGCGATCCCGGGCCTGCCCAACTCGACCTACGCGCTCGAGACGCTCACGGAGGACGTCCGCCAGGTGAAGGTCCAGCAGCGGAAGGCCTTCAGCCACATGGATGTCGGTTCGCTGCTTCTGCCGCTGGGCACCACCAACGGCACCACCAACGCGGTGATGTTTGGCGTGGCCCTGATGCGGCATCGCGATCCCGATCTCTCGATCGTGCAGCGGCCGCCCCGGTTCGACCTCGTGCACCACGACATGGACGCCCCG
>JBBAVQ010000500.1:0-1049 GCA_040397625.1 Pirellulales bacterium
CGTGCTGATGGCCAGCCACGGCTTCAACTTCCACTTCGGCCAGGTCGAGCCGCCGGCGGGCCACGACATCATGCTCGTCGCCCCGAAGGGCCCCGGCCACCTCGTCCGCAGCGAGTATGTGAAGGGGGGCGGCGTGCCCTGCCTGATCGCCCTGGGCCCGGGCGCCAGCCCCGAGACCAAGAAGATCGGCCTCGCCTACGCCAAGGGCATCGGCGGCACCCGCGGCGGCGTGATCGAGACCACGATCGCCGAGGAGACGGAGACCGACCTCTTCGGCGAGCAGGCGGTGCTCTGCGGCGGCGTCTCGGAGCTGATCAAGGCCGGCTTCGACACGCTCGTCGAGGCGGGCTACCAGCCGGAGATGGCCTACTTCGAGTGCCTCCACGAGATGAAGCTGATCGTCGACCTGCTCTACCAGGGCGGCCTCGAGTACATGCGGTACAGCGTGTCGAACACGGCCGAGTACGGCGACTACACCCGCGGCAAGCGGATCATCACCGATGAGACCCGTGCGGAAATGAAGAAGATCCTCGAGGAGATCCGCTCGGGCGAGTTCGCCCGGGACTGGATCCTGGAGAATCGCGGCGGGGCGGCGATGTTCAAGAGCACCCGTCGCCGCGAGCGGGAGCACAAGCTCACGCAGACCGGCCGCCAGCTCCGCAAGATGATGAAGTGGATCGAATCCAAGGAAGTCTGATCCATGACACCCGAGGAACACGAGGCCCGCAGCCTCTACGAGCAACTGCAGCCGGGCGATCGCGTGGAGGTGATCCACGGGGTGCAGGTCGGCTCGTCGGCGAACTGGACCACGAAGACCGTGGGCCAGGTGCTTCGCCGCGAGCGACGGCGGCACGGGCTGCACTTTCGCCGCAGCGGCGACGACAAGGTCTACAGCGACGTGCTGATTCTGGCGCGGGACGACGGCGAACTCACCACGGTGACCATGGACGAGTACACCCGGCTGCGCCGGGTGTAGCCCGCGGGTGCGCCGCGTGTTTCAGCGATCGGCTCCCAGGAGTTGCCTGGCCTCCCGAACCTGATCGGCCGCA
>JBBAVQ010000501.1:0-1047 GCA_040397625.1 Pirellulales bacterium
GGATGGTGTCTTCTTCGTGCGGGCCATCCCAGTTCTCCCAGCCCAGTTCTCCCAGACCAGTGCTCCCAGCCCAGCGATCCCGCGTCGGCAGCTACGGCCTCAGCGAGGTGAGGGGCCTTTTTGGAACAACAGCTGCTGCGCGGCCGCGGCCTTCTTGGGCGAGGCCTTCTTTCGTCGGCCGCCCGCCTTCGGCTTGAGCCGTCGGCCGTCCTTCGTGGCCGGCACGCTCTTGAGCGGCTCCGCCGCCCCGTCGAGCGGATCGCCCGTGCTGATCGACGCGAGCCGCTCCTCGATCCGCGCCGCGTACTGTTCGGAAAGCTCGAGCCCGATGAAGCGGCGGCCGAGTTTCTTCGCGACCGCGAGCGTCGTGCCGCTCCCACCGAACGGGTCGAGGACGACGTCACCCTCATGGCTCGATGCGCGGATGATCCGGCCGAGCAACTGCTCCGGCATCTGGCAGCCGTGCCAGCCCGATCGCTCCTTGAAGGTGCCGCAGACTCGCGGGAAGTACCAGGTGTCGCCGTCGGCGGCGAAGCCTTCGGGCAGATCCTGCGGACGGAGAATCCAGGTGTCGTCGGGCAGGCGTCCCGTCGGGCAGGCCCGCTTGTCGCCGTAGACCAGTTCGCGGGCGCTCGGCACGCGGACGGCGTCGGTGTTGAACGTGAACACGTCGGGATTCTTCACGAACTGGAAGAGATGGGCGTGGGAGCGGGCGAACTTGTATTTGCAGTGGACGCCGAAGGTGTAGTACCAGACCACCCAGCTCCGGCAGGTGAACCCGAGTTCACGGGTGGCGATCACCTTGAGTTCGGCGGCGTATTCGTCGCCGATGGCGAGCCAGAAGGTGCCGTCTGATCGGAGCACGCGGCCCACCTCGCTCATCCACTGCTTCGACCACTTCAGGTAGACGTCAGCCGCCAGCCGGTCGTCGTAGGAGTCGTAGTCGTAGCCGATGTTGAACGGCGGGTCCGCGAACGTGAGATGCGCGCTGGCGTCGGGCATGCGGGCCAGCAGGTCGAGACAGTCGCCACGGTGCACGCGGTCGAG
>JBBAVQ010000502.1:0-1036 GCA_040397625.1 Pirellulales bacterium
CCGGCGCCGCGGAAGCGATCGACGACGTCTGCCCCGTCGTGATGCCGTCGAAGTTTTGGCTGTAGGTCGTGCCGCTGACGGTCACGGCCGTGGCCTGGGCGAAGGCGTCTCCAGCCAGCCCGACGGTCAGCAGGGCCACTGCGGCGGCCGCTTTCAGCGCGGTCGTGGCGGTCAGGGAAAGCGAGGCGACCAGGGCGCAGCGAGCACGCATGGAAGAGGTCCTTGCGAAAGAGGGGTCGGGCGAGCCACCGCGCGGCAATCTACGCCCGGTGGATGAGGCGTCAAGAAGCAAAACCCAAAATGTGACGAATCGGGCATGGGTAGGGACGAATCGGGCGCGCGGCTCACGAAACGCTCATAAAGAGTGCCACCTGAGAGGGGGCGCCGGTTGCGAGCCTGCGGCGCCGTGGGGCAGGGAGCAGCCGTACCGCTCACGCGGTGACGCTTCCTGAGGCCAACACGCGGATCCGTCGTGCCGTTCAGGAAGCCCAATCGCGTAAGCGATGGGGACTGCACGAGCCGCAAGGACGAGATGCCCTAGCAGGCACGGGTCGCAGGAAGCGACGCATCATCTCAGCCTGCACGAGCCATGGATCGTCGTACAGGCGTGAAGCCGGTCTTACCAGGCGAAATGCGCGAAGGCCTTGTTTGCGTCGGCCATGCGATGCACGTTGTCGCGCTTCGTCACCGCGGCACCCTCGCGCTTGTAGGCGGCGATGATCTCCTCGGCGAGCTTCTCGAACGTCGCCCGACCCTTCTTCTCGCGGACCGCCTGCAGTAGCCAGCGGATTGCCAGCGACTGCTGCCGGTTGCGGTTGACCTGCATCGGCACCTGATAGGCGGCACCACCGACCCGCTTCGAGCGAACCTCGACGGCCGGCTTGATGTTCTCGATGGCGCGGTTGAAGATCTCGATTGGCTCGGCGTCGGTGATCTTCTTCGAGACGATCTCCATCGCCTTGTAGAACACGTTTTGGGCGACGCTCTTCTTGCCGTCCTCCATCAGGCAGTTGATGAACTTGCTGGCGAGGAGCGA
>JBBAVQ010000503.1:0-1033 GCA_040397625.1 Pirellulales bacterium
TCGCGGCGAATCGCTCGGTAGTGCGGATCGGGATCGGTCCAGCCGGGATGCCAGTAGGGCTGCCGCGGGTCGGCGATCGCGTTCATCATGAACGCGTTGATATTGGAGACGACGAGGCCGCTGGCGCGGAGCGCCCGCCGAATCGACTCCTTCTGCACTTCGAGCAGACCCGCCGGCCAGGCGTGCGGCACGTCGGCGAGCAGTTCAATACCGGAATAGCCAAATCCGGCGATCCGCTCGATGGCCTGCTCGACCGGCACGTCGAGATAGGCATTGGAACTGAAGGCGAGGCGGAGTGGCATCGGTGGGATTTCCAGCAGGGAGACAGGCGGTCAGGACTCTATGCAGCGATCCTGACTCACACAGTGGCAGTTCGTGCCCAACGAGCCGAAACCGGCGGAGGGGCCGGGGCGAGTTCGCTCGCCAACGGCAGGATAGCCGACGCTCGCGATCCTCGCCCCGGCCCCTCCGCCTGCGGCATTTGACCGTGTTGACCGCGGAGGAGCAGCCCGTCGGGGAGCACGCGCAAGAGCCGGTGCGATTTGCGCCTCGCCAGACTCGCTCGGTACCGTTTGGGTGGTGAACTCGCAAATCCCGCCGGCGATGAGCATGTCTCCCCGACGGGCTGCGGCGCACACCTTCAAGGCGAAAAGTACGGCCAGAGAATCACGCGATCCTCCACCCATCGCGGCCGTAGCGGGAGCCGGTCGAGTTCGGTGTAGACCATCGCGGCGGGATTGACCTCCCGCAACTCCATGGCGGCCACATGACGTTCGACAACGGCCACACGCTGGACGGCGGGCAGGAGCCCGCACCATACGAGGCCGATCCCCGCGACCACAGAAACAAGCCGGAGCGTCGCCGACCGTCTCATGGCTCGACCGCCTTCCGAAAGAGCCAGCCGAAGGTGAGGCTGGCCATCGCGAGCGAGAGCGCGAGGTTGAGCACCTGGCCGCCGATGTAGAGCACGAGCGGGCGTCCGCTCGCAAGAGTGGGTGCGAGTTCACGGAAGTTCGTCTGCAGTCCCATGCAG
>JBBAVQ010000504.1:0-1008 GCA_040397625.1 Pirellulales bacterium
GCGCACCGCATGGGGCAGTCCCCACGGCTCACGCCGTTGGGCTTCATGAGCCCGGAGATGCTGCAGCGTGGAATCAGTCGCGGCCGTCGCGCTTCTTGCGGCGGGCGTCCTTATCCCGCTGCTTCTTCAGCTTCCGCCGTTCGTCGGCGGTCAGCCGCCGGCCCGTGTCGCCCTTCGGCTTGCCGATCCGGGCGTTGGGGTTGGCGAGCTGCGACTGGAGCTGCTGCACCTGCTGCATTCGCTCCCGCATTCCCAGGCCCGCCATGCCCTTCATCATCGCCGCCATGCCGTCGAACTGCTTGACAAGATCGCTCACCTCCTGGAGCTCGACTCCCGCCCCCTTCGCGATCCGGCGGCGTCGCGACTGGTCGACGTTTCGCGATGGGTTGCGCCGCTCGTCGGGCGTCATCGAGTCGATGATGCCGAACAGCCGGTTCATGTCCTTGTCGAGGTCCGCTCCGCCGAGCATCTCCTGCATGCCGCCCATGCCAGGGATCATCCCGAGCACCTTGCCGAGGGGGCCGAGCCGCCGCGTCTGGAGGAGCATCTTCTTGAAGTCGTCGAGCGTGAACTCGCCCGCCTTCAGCCGCTCCTCCTGCCGCTTCATCTCATCCTGGTCGAACTTCCGCTGGGCCTCCTCGACGAGCGAGACCACGTCGCCCATGCCGAGGATCCGGCCGGCCATCCGCTCGGGATGGAAGTCCTCCAGGGCCTCGATCTGCTCGCCGGTGCCGATGAACTTGATCGGCACGCCGGTGACGTTCTTGACCGACAAGGCCGCGCCGCCGCGGGCGTCGCCGTCGAGCTTCGTCATGATCACGCCGTCGAGTTCGAGGGCGTCGTTGAAGGCCTTGGCGCTCTTGACGGCATCCTGGCCGGTCATCGCATCGACGACGAGGTAGACCTGGTCGGGGCCGACCGTCCGGTCGATCTTCGCCAGCTCCTGCATCAGCTCCTCGTCGATCGCCAGCCGGCCGGCGGTGTCGAGGATCACGACCGACACGTTTT
>JBBAVQ010000505.1:0-1007 GCA_040397625.1 Pirellulales bacterium
TGGCCGGTGGCGGTCGATTTCTTGAGCCAGCCGGTCTCGGTGGAGGGCATGGCCTACTTACCCGTGAGCCGGTCGGCGAGTCCGCCGAGGCCGGTGCCGAGCACCACGCCGATCGTCGCCGGGCAGCCGCCGGCCGCCACCACCCGCTCAGCCGCCTCGAAGGCTCCCGCCCGCGGCCGCCCCATTCGCAGCAGCGGACGGCCGCTCCCAATCATCCCGTTGCTCATGCGACGCCACCTCGACGAAAGCCGCCCGGGGTTTGCTGCTCCCGGAGAAAAACCCTATCCTCGCGCCCGCCGCGGAAATCGGCAAGCACGACCGCTTCCACACCGCCGGCCACGCCCTCCTCAGGATCCTCCCGATGCCCACCCGTGCCGAGAAGTTTGCCGGCCTCTCCGTCGCCATCGTCACGCCGTTCCGCGACGGCAAGGTTGACTCCGCCCGACTCAAGGAGCAGATCGACTTCCAGGCCGAGGCCGGCACGACCTGCATCTGCCCCGTGGGCACGACGGGCGAGTCGCCCACGCTCACCCACGACGAGCACGAGCGGGTGATCGCCGAGAGCATCGCCGCAGCAGCAGGCCGGATCCTCGTGATGCCGGGCACCGGCTCCAACTCCACGGCCGAAGCGGTGCGGCTCACGAAGTTCGCAGCCAAGGCAGGGGCCAACGCCGCGCTCGTGGTGGGCCCCTACTACAACCGCCCCACGCAGCAGGGGATCTACGAGCACTTCAAGGCGCTTGCCGAGGCGGTCGACATCCCGATCTGCATCTACAACATCCCCACTCGGACCGGCCGCAACATCGAGCCCGAAACGATCATCCGGCTCGCCGAACTCCCCGGCATCACGATGCTCAAGGAGGCGACCGGCTCGATGGACCAGGCCTCGCAGATCCTCGCCGCCACCGACCTGACGGTGCTCTCCGGCGACGACAGCATGACGCTGCCGCTCCTCGCCGTGGGCGGCCGCGGCGTGATCTCCGTGGTGGGCAACCTCGTGCCCGCCG
>JBBAVQ010000506.1:0-1006 GCA_040397625.1 Pirellulales bacterium
TGCTGCTCGACCACGACGTGCACGTCGAGCTCACCGCCACGGAGCGGGTCGGCCTGCACCGCTACCGCTACCCGGCCGACAAGCAGGCGCACCTCGCGATCGACCTGCACTTCGAGAACGGCGGCGGCCGCGTCGTCGAATCGCGGCTTCGCCGGATCGACGAGACGACGGTCGTCGGCTACCGCCGATCGAAGGGCTGGGCGAAGGATCAGCGGGTCTTCTTCGCGCTGAAGTCGTCCAAGCCGTTCGCTGGGTTCCGCATCTTCCTCGGTGACAGGGAGGTGGTGGACGGGGAGGCCGCCGCCACGACCGCCGCAGCCGAGGGCCGCGGGCTGAGGGCCATCGGCACGTACGACGGCTCCCCGGGCGAGGTGCTGGTGCGGGTCGGCATCTCGCCGGTCAGCGAGGAGAACGCACTGGCGAATCTCGAGCAGGAGGCCGGATCCGCGGATTTTGATGCCGTCGCCGCCGCCGCTCAGGCCGCCTGGAACGAGCAGCTCGGCCGCATCCGGATCAAGGCCGATGAGCGGACCAGCCGCATCTTCTATACCGCCCTCTACCACACCATGATCGCGCCGGCGCTGTTCAACGACCACAACGGCGACTACCGCGGCGCCGATGGAAAGGTCCACAACGCCGCCGACTTCGACAACTACACGATCTTCTCGCTGTGGGACACCTACCGCGCGGCACACCCGCTCTTCACCCTCACGCAGCCGGAGCGCGTCGGGCAGTTCATGCAGACGATGCTCGCCATCCGCGACCAGCAGGGGAAACTGCCGGTGTGGCATCTGATGGGCAATGAGACCGACACGATGGTCGGGTATCACGCGGTGCCGGTGGTGGTCGACGCCTACTTCAAGGGCCTGCTCAACGCCGAGCCGGAGCGGGCCTACGAGGCGATCCGCAACTCCGCCATGCGCGACGAGCGGGGCCTCGATGCCGTCAAGGAGATCGGATACATCCCCGCCGAGCGGGAAGGCGAGTCGGTCGCCAAGGCGATGGA